>CAVHWJ010000099.1:0-6520 GCA_963639565.1 uncultured Prevotella sp.
ACAAGAAATAATGTTCAGACATTAGCATAATGCAATAAGAAATCCCTGTAGCTGTAAAAGGTTGCAGGGATTTTTGTTGCTTTAGATTGTGTCCAGATGCAGTGGTATCTACCTTTCCGGTTAAATAGAACGAAAGATGGAAATGAGAGACTGATAAACGAATTTGAAAATGAAATTAGAGACGCAACTTTCAGAAGCCCAGAAGATTTTAGTAGGAGGCTTGAAACTTTTAAATCTTCCTGAGGACAACATAATAATGGTTGGTCTGATGTTGAAGTCAGAATCACAACAAATGGCAATGTTAAATTGGTTGGACGAGAATTTCAAGACTCACAAGATGCCAACCAAGGAAGAGGTAATGGATATGGCTCAGTATATAATGCAGAGTCAAGAACAGAAGCATTCATACCCCCCCCCAAGGAGAAGTTGTAAAGTTAAGTCATAAGGAAGAATGGTGGCTGAAAAACAAAGGCAGTCATGGAATCATACCTTATGACGAAGCATTCAATTTGAAAGCTTTTGATTTGTTCTAATGGATAAAAGGCAGAAGAAATTGCTCCTCCTGCCTTTCCTTCAAGTACTCGAGTACTGCAATAGTCGTCTTCAAGTACTGGAGTACTGCCGCTTGATTTGTCAAGTACTGGAGTAATCCGCATGGAATACTGCTGTACTCCGCGGCAAATAGAGGAGTACTCCGTGCAGGGTACAGGCAGTTATAGCGTCGTTCGTCTCTGCCATAGCGTGACGAATTTCCGTAAATAGCAGCTGAACGCTATTACCGAACAGTTACTACGCCATTTCCATTTGAAACAGCGTTGCTCTGATGCAATAAATAACGATAATCAGCGTTTTGAAAATTAAAAGCAAAATGGAACAGAAGGAATGAATAAAATCTTATCAATTCTATTGTCTAAAAAGTTCATTCTTGGAGTGGTTGTCGGATTCTTTCTGACAATGGCAGGTCTTTTAGGTCTTTGCTATTATTGGGAAGCACATCCCTCAACAGATTGTGAGTCTTGTTTAAAGGGTACAACGCCGTAATTCTCAGACTTATACGCCTTATTTCTCCAATCATAGGCAATAAATTCAGATGACAGGCGTTATGGCATTGTATAGAGTTTGTAAAATAATACACGAGTATGAAAGCTATTAAGGACATCCTATTCAAGTTAAGACACCCTCATTGTTCTGTTTCAAGGTGGCAAAATGAAGGGATGATTAAGTTGTGCTCTGAATATTATAGTCAAATATCAGATGATATTGAGAATGATGTGCTGACTGTTCATTCAGTTTGGGGGTATCTAAGACATATACCAAGGGAAAAGGAAACCCGTGGATATTCTAAAGAAATCTATTCAATAGCCAATAAATGTTTTGAGAAATTGTATCAGTATTCGCAAAAGAAGAAGTTTATTGACAATACGGTTTCGGAAGAAGATTTCTTATACAAAGACTGGTATTATAAGAATAATACAGAATAGGCTTGGCACAGTTTGCGCCAAGCCTATAACTTGTTATATTGGGTGTTCTATGAACTAAAAGTTCTTGTCGTCGAGTATTTCAAAGCCGCAGTAGGGGACGAGTGCCTTGGGGACGCGTATTCCCTCGGGGGTCTGGTTGTTCTCGATGATTGCGGCGACGATGCGGGGGAGTGCCAGGGCAGAACCGTTCAGGGTGTGGCAAAGCTCGGTCTTCTTTGTCGCGGCGTTGCGGTAGCGGCATTTCAGACGGTTGGCCTGATAGCTCTCGAAATTGCTCACGGAAGAAACCTCAAGCCACTTCTTCTGGGCCGCGCTCCACACCTCGAAATCATAACAGATAGAAGAGGTGAAACTCATGTCGCCGCCGCAAAGGCGCAGGATGTGGTAGGGCAACTCCAATTTGATGAGCAGACCCTCAACGTGGTCGAGCATCTCCTTGAGCGACTCGTAGGAATGTTCCGGCTTGTCGATGCGCACAATCTCCACCTTGTCGAACTGGTGCAGACGGTTAAGGCCGCGCACGTCCTTGCCGTAAGACCCTGCCTCGCGGCGGAAACAGGCGGAGTAGGCGCAACGCTTGATAGGCAGCACGCTCTCGTCGAGGATAACGTCGCGGAAGATATTTGTCACCGGCACCTCAGCCGTGGGGATGAGGAACAGGTTGTCGAGGTTGGCGTGGTACATCTGTCCCTCCTTGTCGGGGAGCTGACCGGTGCCGTAGCCCGAAGCCTCGTTCACCACATACGGCGGCTGCACTTCAAGGTAGCCGCTCTTGCGGGCCTCTTCGAGGAAGAAAGCCTCAAGGGCGCGCTGCAGACGTGCCATTTTGCCGATATAGAACGGAAATCCCGCGCCTGTAACCTTCACTCCGAGGTCGAAGTCGATGAGGTTGAATTTCTTGCACAAGTCCCAGTGGCACTGAGCGTCCTCAGGCAGGTCGGGCATCACGCCGCCCTCTTTCACCACAACGTTGTCAGAAGCGTCCTTGCCCTCCGGCACGTCGTCGTTGGGGATGTTGGGAATGGAGCAGAGCAGCGTGGTAAGCCTCTGCTGTATGTCGTTCAGCTCATGCTCAAGGAGTTTCGACTCCTCTTTGAGCACCGCCACGCTCTCCTTGATATTTTCGGCTTCCTCTTTCTTTCCCTCTTTCATCAAGCCGCCTATCTGCGCGGCCTTTTTCTTTCCCTCCTGGAGGTGAGCGTCGAGCTTCTGCTGAGTCTCGCGGCGCAGCTTGTCGAGAGCCAGCACGTCGTAGACAGCCTGTTTTGCGCCTTCGAAATGCTTTTTCTCCAAACCTTTAATTACACGTTCAGTTTCTTCACTGATGAGTTTTAGTGTAAGCATATTGTTATTTTGTTAAATGTTAGTTCGCTTGTTCTTTTTTGCGGCAATGATACCGCAAAATCACACCTTTATATATATGGGATGCCTTACAGACGGATAATCTGTTTCACACCCTTTATCGTGCGCAGTTTCTTTATCAGCTGGTTCAGCTTGGTGTTGTCCTCCACCTTAATTTCGAGGTTGCCGCTGAACAGTCCGTCGTGGCTGTCGATATTGATGCTCCTCATCATTATCTTCTCCTCTTTTGAAATCACGCTGGTGATGTTGTTCACGATGCCGATGTCGTCGTTGCCGATGATTTTCAGCGTGGTGGTGTACTGCGCGCCGTCCTTGCCGCTCCACATCGCCTTCACTATGCGGTAGCCGAAGCGTTTGCGCAGTTCCGGGGCGTTGGGGCAGTCGCAGCGGTGGATTTTTATTCCGCCGTTGATGGTGACGAAGCCGAACACGTCGTCGCCGTAAATCGGGCGGCAGCATTTCGCCAGCTGGTAGTCGATGCCCTTCAGGTTGCGGTCAATCACGAGAACGTCACTGCCGCCGCCGGAGAGGTCTTCCGCCTGTGGGTCGTAGTTATACCCCCCGGCACTCTTCGCCGCCTGTTGCGGAGCCTGGTTGTTGTCGTGCTCCAGTATCTCCTGGTATTTCTCGATAACGTGGTTGATGTCGAGGGTCTCGTCTGCGATTTTCTTGTAAAAGTCGTTCATCTCCTTGAACCCCAGCTTCTTCACCAGATGCGACATCGCGCTCTCCACAAACTCAATCTTGCGGTTCTTCATGCGCCGCTCCAGCATTTCCTTGGCATACTGCCCGTCCTTCACCTGTGTCTCTTTCAGAGCCTGGCGTATCTTCGCCTTTCCGCGGCTCGTCTTGGCGTAGTTCAGCCAGTCCTGCTTCGGCTTCTGGTTGGCCGACGTTATCACCTCAATCTGGTCGCCGCTCTTCAGCAAATGTCGGAATGTGACCACCTTGCCGTTTATCTTCGCCCCCACGCAGTGGTTGCCCACGTTGGAGTGAATCCTGTATGCAAAGTCGAGCACCGTAGCCCCCTTGGGGAATTTCATCAGTTCGCCCTTGGGCGTGAAAACGAAAATCTCGTCCTCGTAGAGATCCATCTTGAAATCGTCGATAACCTGACGGTCGTCGTTGTTTTCGAGCGCGCGCCTTATGTTGGTGAGCCATTCGTCCATGTTGCTGTCGCCCTTCACGCCCTTGTATCTCCAGTGGGCTGCAAGACCGCGCTCGGCGATTTCGTCCATGCGCTCCGTCCTTATCTGCACCTCCACCCACTTGTTCTCGGGGCCTTTCACAGTGATGTGCAGACTCTCGTAGCCGTTGGATTTCGGTACACTGAGCCAGTCGCGCAACCTCTTGGGGTTGGGCTGATACATATTGGTGACGAGCGCGAAGACGTGCCAGCACTGCACCTTTTCCAGTTCCAGCGGCGAGTCGAGTATAATCCTTATGGCAAAGAGGTCGTAGATGCCCTCAAATTCGCATTTCTGCTTCTTCATCTTCTGCCAGATGCTGTGGATGCTCTTGGTGCGCCCCTTCATGTGGAACTTCAGTCCCGCCTCTTCGAGCTTCTTGCGGATAGGGGCGATGAACTGCTCGATGAACCTGTCGCGGCTCGCCTTCGTCTCGTTGAGCTTCGACTTAATCATATAATATGCGTCGTGCTCCAGGTATTTCAGGCTCAAGTCCTCCAGTTCGCTTTTCAGCTTGTAGAGACCCAACTTGTGGGCAAGTGGGGCGTAGAGATAGCTCGCCTCCTCGCTCACGCGCTTTTTCGCCTCGGCGTTCTCCGTGTCGCGTATCTGCCTCATCAGGTTCACCCTGTCGGCAATCATTATTAGGATAACCCTCATGTCCTCGGCGAACGAGAGGAGGAGGTTGCGGAAATTCTCGCTCTCGATAACGGGGTTCTTCTTGTAAAGCTCCTGGATATGCACCAGTCCCTTGAGGATATGGCACACCGCCTCGCCGAAATTCTTTACGAGGCCGTCGAAAGACGTTTCGTCGCCCTGCGCCACGCAGGAATAGAGCAGCACCGCCACCGTGCCGTCGCGTTTCAGTCCGATCTCTTCAATCGCAATCGAAGCCGTCTGCACACTGAGCAACACGGGGTTCAGCCCGAAGATGTCGCGCTGTATTTTGTTTTCCTCGATAGCCGTCCTGAGGTATTTGAACACGTTGATTTCGTCCTCCTTCGAGAGAACGTAACCGTTGGAACTCCTCAGGGCCTTTACGGCTTCGCGTAAATCAGATTTTTCCTTTTCGGTAAAAACAAGTTTGTTGTCCATACGCATGTCGTTTTTGTTACTTGCTTAGTGCAAAGGTAATAAAATTGCCCGTCATTAATATAATTGGCGGTATTATTTGCCGCAAAAAAGAAAAAATGCGGGAATTTGCGGCGCGTTTCGGCAAAAAGCATTAAATTTGCATACGATGTAACTGCAAACGTTGCATCCGCTTTTATTTGTTACGAAACTTAAAAATAATACTTATGTTATCACCTAAAGATTTGGAGCAGATAGCCGGCAAAGGCATCACCGAGGCTCAGATTGAAAAGCAGCTGAACGAGTTTAAAACAGGTTTCGCCTTCCTCAGGCTTGAGGCGGCGGCAAGCGTGGGCAACGGCATCGTGGCGACCGGCGCTGACGACGTGGCGAAATACACTGCGGCGTGGGACAGCTACAAGGCAACCGGAAAGAAGGTCGTGAAATTCGTTCCGGCGAGCGGGGCTGCAAGCCGTATGTTCAAGGACTTGTTCGCTTTCCTTGATGCCGAATACGACGTGCCGACATCGGATTTTGAAAAACGCTTCTTTGAGAACATCGAAAAGTTCGCCTTCTATTCAGCCCTCGACGAGGCTTGCGTGAAGAACGAAGGCAAGGGAATAAAGGAACTCGTGGCCAGTGGCGGCTACAAGGCCGTGGTGGCAAACCTGCTTCAGGGCAAGGGACTCAACTACGGTCAGCTGCCCAAGGGCTTGCTCCTGTTCCACAAATACGACGACGGCGCACGCACGCCGCTGGAGGAGCATCTTGTGGAGGGCGCGCTCTATGCCGACAGCAACGGCACGGTACACATCCACTATACCGTGAGTCCCGAGCACCAGGCTCTCTTTGAGAAGAAGGTTGCGGAGACAAAGGGAAAATACGAAAAGGCATACGGAGTGAAATACGACATTTCGTTCTCTATCCAGAAGCCGAGCACCGACACTATCGCCGTGAACCCCGACAACACGCCGTTCCGCAACGCCGACGGCACGCTGCTGTTCCGTCCGGGCGGTCACGGGGCTTTGATAGAAAACCTCAACGAGATACCGGCCGACATCGTGTTCATCAAGAATATCGACAACGTGGTGCCCGACAGACTGAAGAAGGACACCGTGACATACAAGCAGGTCATCGCCGGAGTTCTGGTTACGTTGCAGCAGAAAGCGTTTGGCTATCTCAGCGAACTGGAGAAAGGCGGTTGCAGCCACGAGAAACTCGCTGAGATTTATGACTTTGTTGAGAACTCGCTTTGTTGCCACAAGGCATCGGCAAAAGAACTCGACGACAAGGCTCTCGCCGAATATCTCTATGGCAAGCTGAACAGGCCGATGAGGGTTTGCGGCGTGGTGAAAAACGTGGGCGAGCCGGGCGGCGGTCCGTTCCTTACCTACAACAGCGACGGTTCGGTAAGTCTGC
>CAVHWJ010000099.1:7318-8695 GCA_963639565.1 uncultured Prevotella sp.
GCGGTCATGCGCCCCATGTCCTCGGCGAAATTCCACTTCATGTTGTATTTGAACTGGAGGATAACCCTCGTGTGCTTAGAGTGGGCGTAGTAATAGAACAGTGCGGCGGCCTTCTCTATGGGTATAAGATACCAGAAACGCCTCGCCATTTCGTTGTCGCGCGGCGAGTCCTGGAAATGCGTGCGCGGCAGATGCCAGTTGCACACCATGCAGATGGCGTGGTCGGTTATGGCCAGTTCCCTGCCGCACACGGCGCAGTGTCTCGGAAGGAAGAAATCGAGAATCCTCCGTAAAAAACTTATTCTTACCGGCATAAATGTATGCAGATTATTCATCTGCAAAGGTAATCTTTTATTAACTTTGCAAAAAGAAAACATGGAAATAAAAGAGATACCGGCAGATGACGTGCAGCGTCTGCTCCAGTCCGCCCTCGCCACCGTCAAGGGCAATGCGGCGAACACCGTTGAACTCTATGTTACCGACGATGCCGCGCTAATGGCGAGGTTGGCTGACTCAAGAGAAAGCGGTATGGAAGCCCTGCGCTCCGCTCCGCTTGTTATTGCGGTTGTCGCTGACCGACTTTATGATGGTTCGTGGGTGGAGAACTGCGCCGCCGCTGAGTGGGCGATGCGCATGGAGGCAGCCGATTGGGGACTGACCGCAGTCGCAATGCAAATCCGCGGCTATTCCCTTTCCGACGGAACGATGTCAGACGAGGTGGTGCGCGGAACGCTCGGCGTGCCCGAAAGCAAGACGGTGTACTCCCTGCTCGCCGTGGGGTATGCAGCGGATTTGGGCGAAGAAAGCGTGGATAGCGAACCCGAATGGGAGAGGGTACACATCGTGTAAGTGAAATATTTGTATGGTAATGAAAATCATTTTTATAGGCGCGGGAAACCTCGCCACCAATTTGGCAAAGGAACTCTGCCGCAGGGGAAACCGCATAGAACAGGTGTTCAGCCGTACCGCGGAATCGGCGGAGACGCTTGCGCATGAGGTAAACGCCAGTGCCGTAACGGAACTCAGTGAGGTGGCTGACGATGCCGACTTATATATATTGTCGGTCAAGGACAACGCCTTGGAAAGTGTGGTTGAGGAATTGTGCCGCAGGGAAAAAGGCGGACTTTTCGTGCATACCGCCGGGAGTATGCCGATGGATGTCTTCAAGGCGCACGCCAAGAGATGCGGAGTGCTCTATCCCATGCAGACATTCTCAAAGCAAAGGGAGGTGGAGTTCAGCCATATTCCGTTTTTCATTGAAGCGAATACCGAGGAGGACGCCGCACTGTTGAAGCGGCTCTCCCTCACGATGTCGGACAGGGTTATTGAACTGCCGTCGGACAAGCGCAAGTATCTTCACCTCGCCGCGGTGTTCGC
>CAVHWJ010000100.1:0-8666 GCA_963639565.1 uncultured Prevotella sp.
CAACACGGTGTGTACGCACGACAACGCGGAGAACAACATCGACATCTGCAAAAGGATAGTGAACCTGAGGCGTGAGATAGCCCAACTCATGGGTTACGACACATACGCCGACTACGTGCTGAAAAAGCGCATGGCGAGCGACACGCACAACGTGTACAAACTCCTCGACGACCTTATCGACGCTTATATGCCGACGGCGAAAGAGGAAGTGGCTGACATAGAGAAGAAAGCCCGGGAAATGGAGGGCGAGGACTTCGAGATGCAGCCGTGGGACTTCAGTTTCTATTCCCACAAACTCCAGTTGGAGCGTTTCAACCTCGACTCTGAAATGCTGCGCCCCTATTTTGAACTGAGCAAGGTGATAAAGGGAGTGTTCGGACTTGCCGAAAGGCTCTACGGCATCACCTTCAAGGAAAACAAGGACATACCGGTTTACCACCCCGACGTGAAAGCCTACGAGGTGTTTGACAACGACGGCAAATACCTCGCCGTGTTCTACGCCGACTTCCACCCGAGGAAAGGCAAGCAGGGCGGCGCGTGGATGACGGAATACCAGGGACAGTGGATTGACCGCAAGGGCGAGAACGTGCGCCCCCACGTGAGCGTGGTGATGAACCTGACGAAGCCCACGGAAGAGAAGCCCGCGCTGCTCACCCTTGGCGAGGTGGAGACGTTCCTCCACGAGTTCGGCCATTCGCTCCACGGCATGTTCGCCAACACACGCTTCGAGAGCCTTTCGGGGACAAACGTTTGGTGGGATTTCGTGGAACTGCCCTCGCAGTTCATGGAGAACTACGCGGTTGAAAAGGAGTTCCTGCGCACCTTCGCCTTCCACTACGAAACAGGCGAGCCGATACCCGACGAACTAATCAAGCGCATCGTGAAGAGCCGCAATTTCATGGTGGCTTACGGCTGTATGCGACAGGTGAGCTTCGGTCTGCTCGACATGGCTTATTACACGCAGAAGACACCGTTCACCGCCGAACTCATCCCGTTCGAGAAACAGGCGTGGGCAAAGGCGATGGTGATAAGGCAGCTGCCCGACACGTGCATGACGGTGCAGTTCAGCCACATCATGGCAGGGGGCTACGCCGCCGGATATTACAGCTACAAGTGGGCGGAGGTGCTCGACGCCGACGCGTTCAGCGTGTTCAAGAAGAACGGCATATTCGACAAAGCCACGGCGGAGCGTTTCCGCAGGGAGGTTCTCTCAAAGGGCGGAACGGAACACCCGATGACGCTCTACAAGAACTTCCGCGGACAGGAGCCTACAATCGACGCGCTGCTGGAACGCAACGGCATCAGCCGCCGCAAGGCATAACGGCATAACAACAGGAGGACACTATGGACACCAAGCAATTCAAACTCGACCTGCGCTATCTGCGCATGGCGCACATCTGGGCGGAGAACAGCTACTGCCGCAGGAGACAGGTGGGCTGCCTCGTGGTGAAGGAGAAGATGATTATCAGCGACGGCTACAACGGCACGCCGAGCGGTTTCGAGAACGTGTGTGAGGACGAGGACAACGTGACGCACCCCTACGTGCTCCACGCCGAGGCCAACGCCATAACGAAACTGGCGAGGAGTTCCAACAACAGCGACGGCGCGACGCTCTACGTGACCGACGCGCCCTGCATAGAATGTGCCAAGCTCATCATTCAGGCCGGCATAAAGCGCGTGGTGTACGCCAAGGAATACAGGCTAACCGACGGCATCGACCTGCTGAGGAGAGCCGACATAGAAGTTATACACATCAACCCCGACGAACATGAAGCAAAATAGACCCAGCCGACTAACGCCGCTGCTCATGGCGGTGTGCGTGGTGATAGGAGTGGTTATCGGCACGTTCTATGCCAACCATTTCTCTGGCAACCGACTCAACATCATCAACTCCGGCAGCAACAGGCTCAACAACCTGCTGCACATCATCGACGACCAGTATGTGGACGCGGTGAACATCGACTCGCTCGTGGACATGGCGATACCGCAGATACTCTCCGACCTCGACCCACACTCGGTGTATATCAGCGCGGCCGACGTGCAGAAGACCAACGACGACCTGAAGGGCTCGTTCTCGGGCATCGGCGTGGAGTTCGTCATAAGGCAGGACACCATTCACGTGCAGAACGTGATAAAGAACGGTCCCGCGCAACAGGCGGGCATCCTGGCCGGCGACAAGATTGTGAGCGTGGACGACAAGCCATTCGTGGGAAAGATTGTGACCAACGAGGAGGCGATGCGCCGGCTGAAAGGTCCTAAGAAGACAAAGGTTAAGGTGGGCGTGATGCGCTACGGCTCAAAGGCCGTGAAGTATTTCACCATAACGCGCGCCGACATTCCGCAGAAGAGCGTCACCGCCAAATATATGCTCGACGAGAACACGGGCTACATAAAGATAAAGAACTTCGGCGAGAACACCTACGCCGAACTCCTCGTTGCCCTTGCGGAACTCTCGCAGGAGGGTTTCAGCAACCTCGTGATAGACCTGCGCGACAACAGCGGCGGCTACCTTGAGTCGGCGGTGCAGATGATTAACGAGTTCCTGCCCAAGAACAAACTCATTGTCTATACGCAGGGACGCAAAGCCCCTCGTCAGGACTTCAAGAGCGACGGGCGCGGCAGTTACCAGAACATCCCCCTCGTGGTGCTGATAAACGAGGCTTCGGCATCGGCATCCGAGATTTTCGCCGGGGCGATACAGGACAACGACCGCGGCACGATAATCGGCAGACGGTCGTTCGGCAAGGGTCTCGTGCAGAAGCAGATGGAGTTCCCCGACGGCAGCCTCATCCGCCTCACCGTGGCGAGATACTACACGCCGTCAGGCCGCTGCATCCAGAAACCCTACACCGCCGGCGACAACGCCGACTACGAGGACGACCTGTTGGCGAGATACCAGCATGGGGAGTTCTTCTCGCAGGACAGCATAAAGCACACGGGACCGGCATACCACACCGCCATCGGCAGGACGGTCTACGGCGGCGGCGGCATCACGCCCGACATCTTCGTGCCTGAAGACACCACGGGCATGACGTCGTATTTCAAGGAGGCGAGCATGAGCGGACTGATACTCCAGTTCGCCTTCACCTACACCGACGGCAACCGCGTGAAGCTGAACACCTACAAGGACATGATGGAACTGGCTGACTACCTGAAAAAGCAGAACACCGTGGCGCAGTTCGCTGCGTTCGCCAACAATAACGGACTGCAGCGGCGCAACCTGATGATAAAGAAGTCGCACCACCTGTTGGAGCGGTCCATCAACAGCCGCATAATATACAACATCCTCGACGACAACGCCTGGACGCAGTATATCAACCAAGACGACAAGGTGGTGGAAGCCGCCCTCAACGTGTTCCGCAACAACGCCGCATTCCCCAAGAAACCGGCGGCTGAAAAGAAGAAATAAGGAATCGGGCTAAAAGCCCCCAAAAGAAAAAAGCAAAGGCTCAATAAATGCGTATGTCGGCGATAACCATTTGCCCCACCGCATTGTTGAGCCTTTTTACGAGCTGCGACTTCATCATCGAGAGGTCGCTGCGCAATGCCGGGTTGGTGATTTTCACAAAGAGCGTCTGGTTTCTGATGTGCTTCTCCGCCGTATAGCCGGCAATCACGCTGCCCACCACCCTGTCCCACGCGCCGATAATCCTGTGCTGCATGAGAGGGGTCTCCAGTCCGTTCTGCCTCAGGCAGAGGTTGAGGACATCCGACAAATCTTTAACGTCACGTCTAAACATAGTCTCAATTATAAGTTAAGGTCAGATCATCCGCCCTCAGCCGTTCACCACGCTGCCGTCTTCCACGGTGAAAATCCTGTAAGAAGCCACCGACGAGGAGAGTATCTTGTCCAAGTGGTCGCGGTTGGTGTCGGTGATGAAAATCTGTCCGAAGGAGTCGCCGCTGACCAGTTTCACAATCTGTTCCACGCGGTCGGCGTCGAGCTTGTCAAACACGTCGTCGAGCAGCAGTATAGGTTTGGCTGCTGACAAGCGCGCGGAGAGATAATTGAACTGCGCCAGTTTCAGGGCGATGACAAAGGTCTTGTTCTGTCCCTGACTGCCCTCGCGCTTCATCGGGAAACCGCCGAGCGTCATTTCGAGGTCGTCGCGGTGAACGCCGTGCAGGGAATACCCCACGGCACGGTCCTTGAACCTGTCGCGGCGTATCACGTCGAGCAGCGGCCCGCGCTTGCAGTGCGACACATATTCCAGTCCCACCTTTTCCTTTCCTCCCGATATGAAGTCGTAGTATTTCTGGAAAAGCGGCGTGAGGTCGTCCACAAACTCGTTTCTCTTGGCGAATATGAACTCCCCCTCCTTCGCCATCTGCTCCTCCCAAATGTCGAGGAGCGTTGGGTCTGGCTCGTCCTCCATTTTCAACAAAGAGTTGCGCTGCTGCAAAGCCTTGTTGTAGCGGTTGAGGGCGGAGAGATACGAGCTGTCTGTCTGCGAAATCACCACGTCCATCAACCGCCGCCGCTCCTCGCTCGCGCCCTCGATGAGGTAGGTGTCTGAGGGCGATATTAAAATCAAAGGGATAAGTCCGATATGCTCCGACAGCCGCCTGTAATCCTTCTTGTTGCGGCGGAAGCGTTTTTTCACGCCGCGCTTAATTCCGCAGTAGATGTTCTCCGCGTCGCCGCCGTCGGTTTCATACTCCCCCTCGATGACGCAGAACTCCGCGTCGTGCCTGATAACCATGGAGTCGGAGTTGCAGTTGGAACTCTTGCAGAACGAAAGGTAGAACACCGCGTCGAGGAAGTTCGTCTTCCCCACCCCGTTGTGGCCGATGAAGCAGTTGATGCCGGGACACAGGTCAAGCGAGGTCTCGGCGATGTTCTTGAAGCCAATGATAGAAATTCTCTTGAGATACATAATCCGTTCGGGGGAGGTGTGAGATAAAACGATGCAAAGTTACGGCATTTCAATATGAATAAAGAAAAAAAACAAGCACAAATTTCAATATGTGGGAATATTTACGTAATTTTGCCACGCTTAAAATGTGAAGCAGAAAGCATTGGAATAAAACAAAAAACATAAAATGGCAATTAAAACCGAAAAGAACAGCGCGGTCAATATCGACAGCGCCCTCAACGAGCATGAGGCTCTGTTCATGAAGAACAAGAAAGCCCTCATCTATGGCATCCTGGCAGTAATCATCATCGTGGCTGGTTTCCTTGCATACCGCACCTACGTGGCTGCGCCGCGCGAGGACGAGGCAAGCACCGCAATGGCCAAGGGACAGGACTATTTCGCTAACCAGCAGTTTGACAAGGCCCTCAACGGCGACGGCGCCACCTTCAAGGGCTTCAAGGCGATAGCCTCTGACTACAGCAGCACCGACGCGGGCAACTTGGCCAACCTCTATGCCGGACTTTGCTGCGCCAACCTCAACAAGTGGGCTGACGCTGCCAAGTACCTCGAAGAGTATTCTCCGGCCAACGACGAAATGGTAAGCCCTGCCGCAATGGGCGCGCTCGGCAACGCCTACGCTCACCTGAATCAGCTCGACAAGGCTGTGGAGACGCTGAAGAAAGCCGCAAAGATGGCCGACAGCAAGGCTGAGGGCGACGCCAACAACAGTCTGTCGCCCACCTTCCTTATTCAGGCCGGCGAGATTTTGGAGAGCCAGAACAAGAAAGACGAGGCTCTGCAGATTTATCAGGACATCAAGAAGAAATACCTCAACTCTCCGGTTTCAATGGAGATTGACAAATACATCGAAAGGGCTTCGACGAAATAATGGCAACGAAACTACACAATCTCTCGTCATACGAGTTTGACAAGGTGCCCGACGCAAGCAACATGTGCTTCGGCATCGTGGTGGCGGAATGGAACCCCGAGATTACGGGGGCTATGCTCGACGGCTGCATGACGACGCTCGAAAAACACGGCTGTCTGCCGGAGAACATCCACGTGAAGACCGTGCCGGGCAGTTTTGAACTCGTCTACGGCGCGCACCAGATGACGCTCAACGGCGGCTACGACGCCATAATCATCCTGGGCAGCGTGATAAAGGGAGAGACACCGCATTTCGACTACATCTGCCAGGGCGTGACCTACGGCATCGCGAGGCTGAACGCCAAGAGCGAGATACCCGTAATCTACGGCTTGCTCACCACGCTCGACCTGCAACAGGCCAAGGACCGCAGCGGTGGGAAATACGGCAACAAGGGCGAGGAGTGCGCCGTGGACGCCATAAAGATGGCTAAGTTCTAAACACTCACGGAGCCGCGCTCCGACGGAAAAGACTGCACAATTTAAATCCGTAAACAAAATCATCTATAAACGGGGCGGGCCAATGCGGTCCGCCCTTTTTCATCAACCGAAATTATGAAATTCATATCATGGAATGTAAACGGGCTGCGCGCCTGTGTGGGAAAAGGCTTCGCCGAAACGTTCAAGTCGCTCGACGCTGATTTCCTGTGCTTGCAGGAAACCAAGATGCAGCAGGGGCAGCTCGACCTGGAGTTCGAGGGATATACCTCATACTGGAACTACGCCGAAAAGAAAGGTTATTCGGGTACGGCAATATTCACCAAGCACACGCCTATTGAAGTGACCTACGGCATCGGCATCGAGGAGCACGACCACGAAGGGCGCGTGATAACGCTCGAAATGGAGGATTTTTATCTCGTCACTGTATATACGCCAAACTCGCAGGAGGGTTTGAAACGCCTTGACTACCGCATGACGTGGGAGGACAGTTTCCTTGAATACCTGAAGAAGCTCGACGCGAAGAAGCCTGTCATAGTGTGCGGCGACCTCAACGTGGCTCACAAGGAGATTGACCTGAAGAACCCCAAGACGAACAGGAAGAACGCCGGCTTCACCGACGAGGAGCGCGACAAGATGACGCAGCTTCTCGGCAGCGGCTTCACCGACACCTTCCGCTATTTCTATCCCGACCAGACCGACATCTATTCCTGGTGGTCATACCGTTTCAGGGCGAGGGAGAAGAACTCCGGCTGGCGCATCGACTACTTCATCGTGTCCGACCGCCTGAAAGACCGCCTCGAAGACGCGAAAATCCACACCGAAATATTCGGCTCAGACCATTGCCCGGTGGAGATGACGATGAAATAACCTTACGCCCACATTTGAGACATTAAAAATAAACCGGAATACAGTTTCTCGTGGTTTTTGTGAGGCACAAGACAACATGGCTGGGATATTGAAGGACGGAAGCAGGGCTGAAGTTTCCGAATCTAATTTTTTTACGAATATGAGAAAAAAGTCAAGAGAAATGGATGAGCAGTGGGCATTGGAAGTGATGCGCCGCGCTCCTTATATCACAGTGAGTTTCATCGATGCCGAGGGTAAGGCTTACGGACTGCCGCTCTCCCTGGCGTCCGACGACGATGTGCATTGGTACTTCCACTGCGCCTTGGAGGGCAAGAAACTGGATGCCATCAAGGCGCATCCGCAGGTGTGCCTCTCCGCCGTGTCGCGCTGCACCCCTACGGTGGGTCCGCTGGACGGGGATTTCACGATTCAATATAAGTCGGCAATAGCTTTCGGGACGGCGGAGCTGGTGGAAGACGACGAGGAGAAGATTCATGGTCTGCGCCTGATCAGTGAGCGTTTCCTGCCCCATCACATGGATGCCTTCGAGGGCAGCGTAGCCCGGTCGCTGGGACGTACGGCGGTGGTAAGAATCACATTGACCGAACCAGCCGTGGGCAAGCGCAAGCAATATGACAAGAACGGCGAGGAAATGAAGTACGGCAGGATGGAATAATCCTTCATCCTCCTGCCGATATTCCTGCGGCGTACATTCCACCAGCCGCTTAAAGTGGTTGTCTGTCCCTCGAAGAGGGTGTGTTAGCACCGGCATAGAATTCACATTCGATTTTCAGTTTGCCGGAAGGAAAAAAGAGACCGTAGTCAAGTCTTTCAACTCCCTGAATAAAATCAACGTACCGAATTTCCTCTTCACATGGAACGACATCAAGCCCGTACGTGAAGAGCAGACAGGAAAAGAGGTGAACAGTCTGGCTATCGTCAATGACTTGGCAAATAAATTGAAACCTGAATATATCGAAGCCCTTAAAATGTACGGGTGCATATATGTGCCGTGAAGCAAGAAAGACACTCCAGAGACAATCAATTTGTTCAAGGATTTGGTGGCTTGACGCAGGAAAGTTGAACGATACCTACACGTTTTATCTTAGCGATGAATATAGACCGCCAGACACAGGCTTACTCTTAAAGTCTGACGGCCTGTTTATCATTATTCCATGGCTGCTTCATCAGCCATGGAACTCTCTCCATTCATCATCTTCCAAAGATAGACAACGGCTTTATATTCGTCGCCATCCATATCGTACGCCGCAACTATTTGTCGCATATCCTTGTCGAATAAGAACAGGGCGTTTCCGCCAATTGTTTGCCCTGCATTATTATTGGCACGATAGCTATGGGTTGCCTTAAAGCCAATGAACTTACTGTTTTCATTTGCCATTTTCTTCAATTCCTCACCAAGTGTGGCAGCTTCTTTCATTGCCTTCTCTTTCTTCGATATGGCTTCATCGTAATTTTCCTTAGCCTCTTGGTAATTATTGCGGTCTAATGATGATTGGTACGAACCACCCCAAATAGCCATGCTTGATTTCTCCGACTTTGCTTCTCTGTCGTACTTGTCAATAACCATGCCAAGTTTTG
>CAVHWJ010000101.1:0-8635 GCA_963639565.1 uncultured Prevotella sp.
AAAATCCCTCTACCTTTGCAGCCGCTGAAAAGTGTAAATTCATGCGGCAAATAACCAAAATCCGATAATTTTCGGATGATACCACCTTTTGAATATTAAGTTAAAATACATCATAACATAAAATGACCGAAATATCAAAACTTGGCGAGTTCGGACTTATCCGCCGTTTGACCGGCGACATCCGGCTCAAGAACGCCTCCACTGTGAAGGGCGTGGGCGACGACTGCGCCGTGATGCACTATCCCGACAGCGAGGTGCTCGTTACCACCGACATGCTCATGGAGGGAGTGCATTTCGACCTTACTTACATCGACTTGCAGCACCTCGGTTACAAATCGGCCATGGTGAACATCAGCGACATCTTCGCCATGGGCGGCACGCCGCGGCAGATGACCGTGAGCCTCGCCATAAGCAAACGCTTCTCGGTGGAGGACATCGAGATGTTTTACAGCGGCTTGCGCATGGCGTGCGACAAGTGGAACGTGGATGTGGTGGGCGGCGACACAACGTCGTCCTACACCGGAATGGCAATCAGCATCTCGTGCATCGGCGAGGCCAAGAAAGAGGACATCATCTATCGCGGCGGGGCGCAGGACACCGACCTCATCTGCGTGTCGGGCGACCTCGGCGCGGCGTATATGGGTCTGCAACTGCTCGAACGCGAGAAGAGCGTCTACTACCAGCAGGTGGAAGAGGCGAAGAAGCGCAACGACAAGAAAGCACTGGAGCAGCTCGCCAATTTCCAGCCCGACTTCGCAGGGAAGGAATACCTGTTGCAACGGCAGCTGAAGCCCGAAGCCCGCGGCGACATCATGGGGAAACTGCGCGAGATGAACATCCGCCCCACGGCGATGATGGACATCAGCGACGGACTGAGCAGCGAACTCATGCACATCTGCCACGAGAGCGGATGCGGATGCCGCGTGTATGAGAAGAACATTCCGATAGACTACCAGACAGCCGTAATGGCGGAGGAGATGAACATGAACGTGACCACGTGTGCCCTGAACGGCGGCGAGGACTATGAACTGCTCTTCACCGTGCCTATCGGCGACCACGGGAAGATAGAGCAGATGGACGACGTGAAGCTCATCGGACATATCACCAAGAAAGAGTTTGGCAATATGCTCGTGACGAGAGACGGAAACGAATTTGAACTAAAGGCACAGGGATGGAATCCGTTGGCGTAAGCAAGGAAAAGGTTATGACACACATCAGCAGAGCGGAAAAGGAAAGGAAGATAATAAGGAAACTCGACTTGTTGCTGCGCACCGGCAAACTGCTCATGGCGAGCGGCGCCGACACGAGCCGCATCCACCGCAACCTTCTGCGTACGGCGGCGTTCCTCGGACTGCCCAAGGATAACCTCCATATCTTCGTGGAATATAACATGCTCCAGGTGAACCTCAGCGACGCGGAACATTCGCTGACGAAATTCCAAAGCTGCTACGAGCACGGCATCAACATGACGGCGATTTCAGCCGTGAGCAAACTCTCGTGGAGGGCTATCAAGGAGGACTACACCCTCGACGAATACGAGGCGGAACTGGAGAAGATAAGTTCGCGGCCGCGCAACTACTCTCGCCGTATGGTGGCGGTGGGCGCGGGATTTGCCTGTGGCGGCTTCTGCGTGCAGTTCGGCTGCGACTGGACGGCGTTCTTCTATGCCTCGATAGCAGCTATCGTGGGTTTCCGCTTGCGCGACTGCCTCAACCACGGGCCTATTCATAATATGTACGTGAATATCGGCATCGCCGCCTTTGTGTCTACAATCATTGCGTGGCTCTCGGCGTTCCTCACCATCTCGGAGAAGGTGGTAGGGATGATGCCCGACTGGCTCGTTCCGGTGCTACACTCCGACACGCCGTGGCATCCGCTCATGGCGTGCGCGCTGTTCATCGTGCCGGGCGTGCCGCTGATTAATTTCGTGTCGGACATGATAGACAACCACATCCAGGTGGGGCTGAACCGTGCCATTAACACGCTGCTAATGGTAACCGCCATGTCGTTCGGCATCGCCTTTGCCATAGAGGTGTGCGGAGTGGACAATTTCGTGAAAGACCTCAGCATGACGCCCCACAACACCTATATCAGCTATTCTGTCGCGGCGGCAATATCCGCCATGGGTTTCTCCATGATATTCAATATCCCCCGGCGTTTGCTCTGGGTGGTGGCGATAGGCGGTATCATCGCCGTTTGCACGAGGAATTTCGTGAACCTCGGCGCGAGCAACCATAACATGGGACTTGACCAAGGCCCCATCATGGCGGCACTTGTTGGTTCGCTGCTCATCGGCGTGCTGTGCGTCAGGTTTGTCCACGTGTTCCACACTCCCCACCATTGCCTCGCCATTCCGAGCGTGATACCAATGGTGCCCGGCGTGCTGATGTACCGCGCTCTCTTCGCCCTGATTGAGATGCAGGGCGTGGTGGGAGAACTCACTGAGGCGTTCTCAAACGCCGTGAAAGCATCACTCATCATCCTTTGCATAGCGATCGGCGTGGCGATACCCAATATTTACGCGCGCCGTTGGCTCAGTCCCAAGCGCGCCGACAAACTTAGCCGTTTGATTGAGAAGCGCACCGAAACGCGTATCTTGAAAGGTCTCGACGCGGAATAGAATACTATTCCGGCTTTGAACTGCACCTTTCTTGGCGGCAAAGCAACCTTTTAGCGGCCGTCCATCGCCCGATGGACGGCCGTCTTTCGTCCGATGGACGGTTGGGGAACGCCCCGTTTGCCGTTGCCAAAGTCTGCATACACCTTTGGTGACAGTTGCTCCGTTCAGGGGCGGTAATTATACACTTTTTAAACATTCGATGGTAAAAAGTGTGTTGTAATTTGCCTTTTTTAGCGTATGATTTGGCGGATATAATAAAAATTAGTAATTTTGCAGCGTTATAATTCGGGAATTATTCGTAATGAAAAAAATATTTGCTGTCCTTTTGCCGGTCTTTGCTCTTGTGCTCCAGTCGTGTGAGTTCAAGCTGAAACCCTTCGACATCACGGAGGGCGAGCCGCAGGGCGTTGAGGTGTGCAGATACGACCGTCTGGAGAGCCAGTATCTCACGACGAGCGATTTCTCAGCCCTCCAGCAGATGAACACCGATTACCCAATAGAAACGCGCACTCTCATAGAGGATATTCTGAAACTCGGCGAGGTGGACGACCCGGCGATAAACAGCAAATTCCTGTCGTTCTATCAGGACTCCGTGTTGCAGGTGCTGATTTCCGACGCTGAGTCGCAGTACGCCAACGTGGACGACATCACGCAGGGTTTCAACGACGCTTTCCAGCGGTTGAAGAAAATCATGCCCGACGTGTCTATCCCCAAGATTTACATGCAGATAGGCGCGCTTGACCAGAGCATCATTATCGGTAACGGCACAATCGGCATTTCCATTGACAAATACCTCGGCGAGAATTATCCGCTCTACAAGAAGTATTATCCGCAGTCGCAGCGCAAGTCGATGAACCGCCGCAACATCGTTCCCGACGCGATGTGTTTCTACATAATGAGCCTCTATCCGATGAGGGATTTCGAGAAGCGTCCGCAGCGTGACCGCGACCTCCACGTGGGCAAGATAATGTGGCTCTGCAACAAGGTAATCGGTTGCCATTGTTTCACCAGCAAGTTTGTGGATGCCGTAGACCGTTACGTGCGTTGCCACCCCAATGCCGATGTCGCCTCGCTGATACGCAGCGACGATTACAGTTGCTTCAAGTGATTGCCCTCCGCCTTGTCGCCTTGAAAGATATTGTTGTGTACAAGGTAGTTCCTCAGTTTGTCGGTAAACTCATGGTTTTTTAGTCCCCAGTCGGGGGCGATGCGCATTTCTTTTGGCGACTGCGACACGAAACGCTCTATCACGATGTCCTTTCTCAGATGACGGATGTATTCCGCCACGGTGGCGATATACTCGTCGGCAGAAAAGATGTGGAAAGGTTTTTCGCCGTATTCCTGTGCCAAGCGTGTTCCCTTTATTATCTGCAACTGATGGATTTTCAGTATGTCAATCTTGGTGGCGGAGATTTTTTCAGCTTGCGAAACGATGTCCGCGGAGGTTTCCCCCGGCAACCCCACAATTACGTGCGCCCCTGTTGTTATGCCCCTTGCGGCAGTCCTGTTTATCGCGTCGGCGGAACAGGCGAAACCGTGTCCGCGGTTGATGCGCTGGAGCGTGGCGTCGTCGGTGCTTTCCACCCCGTATTCCACGGTGAGGAAGGTCTGGCGGTTCAGCTTCTCCAGATAGTCGAGCACCTCGTCGCTGATGCAGTCGGGGCGCGTGCCGATAACCAGTCCTGCCACGCCGTCGCAGCCGAGAGCCTCCTCGTACCGCCTTTTCAGTGTGTCGAGAGGGGCGTAGGTGTTGCTGAAAGCCTGGAAATAAACGAGGTATTTCATTTCCGGGTATTTGCGCGCGAAGAACTCTTTTCCTGCTTCAATCTGTGCGGTAATCGACTTGTCCCTGTTGCCGTAAGAGGGGTTGAACGAGCGGTTGTCGCAGAACGAACAGCCCCCGAGGCTCACCCTGCCGTCGCGGTTGGGACACGAGAAGCCCGCGTCCACAGAAATTTTCTGTACCCTGAAAGGGATTTTCTCCCTTATCCACGCGCTGAATGATGTGTAGTGTTCCATAATGCTTGCCATTCTCTTGGGGCGGATGCAAAGGTAATTAATATCTTTTAAATATGCGGTATGCGGTAGTATAAAGAAAAATGTTACCTTTGTCGGTAAATTGAGCGCAAGCCGTCTGTCTGGCTGCGCCGTTTTTCTGTTGCAATATATGATACGTATGAAAAAGATACTTTTTATGTGCGCTGCTTTGATATTGGGCATCGTCGGCGCGGTGGCCGGCAATCCGCTATCCCTAAAGGACATAACATCGGGAAAGTTCGCCCCCAAGGGTCTGGGCAGCATCACGGCTCTCGACGACACGGAGAGCTACGCCCAGGTTAGCAAGGACGGCAAACAGGTGGTGAAATGCTCGTTCCGCACGGGCAAGCAGACCGGCGTGCTGTTCGACGTGAACAATACCGTGGGCGAGAAAATCGACTCCTTCGACGACTATATCCTCAGTCCCGACGAGACGAAGATGCTCGTGCAGACAAAGACGCAGAAGATTTACCGCAGGTCTTTCACAGCGGTGTATTACATCTACAACATCGCCAGCCGAAAGCTCGAGAAACTCTCCGACTACGGTCCGCAGCAGGTTCCGGTGTGGTCGCCCGACGGCAAACAGGTGGCTTTCGTGAGGGACAACAACATCTATCTCGTCAAACTGCTCTACGGCAACGCTGAAAGTCAGGTGACGAAGGACGGAAAGCGCAACGAACTCATCAACGGCGTGCCTGATTGGGTGAACGAGGAGGAGTTCGCCTTCAACACCGCCCTCACCTTCAATGCCGACGGTTCGATGATTTGCTGGATAAAGTATGATGAGAAAGACGTTCCGCAGTATTCCCTGCAGATGTTCAAGGGCATGAAGCCCGAAAACTCGCAGTACGCCGAATACCCCGGACTATACACCTACAAATACCCCAAGGCAGGGCAGAAGAACTCCACCGTGGCGGTGTACAGCTACGACATACAGTCGCACCAGACGCGCAAGCTCCAGGTGCCGGTTGAGGCTGACGGCTACGTGCCGCGCCTTTTCCCCACCGCAGACCCTGAGAAGATGATAGCGTTCACGAGCAACCGCCATCAGGACGAACTCTGCATCTACGCCGTTAATCCGCGTAGCACCGTGGCGCAGCTTTTGATAAAGGAGAAGAACGCCAAGTATGTGCCGGGCGAGGTGATCGACAACATCAAGATTACCGCCTCGCATATCCTGCTGCCCAGCGACAGGGACGGATATATGCAGCTCTATCTTTACAACCTTAACGGCAGTCTGCAGAAGAAGGTGACGACGGGCAATTTCGACGTGACCGATGTCTACGGCTACGACGAGGCCACAGGCAACACATACTATCAGGCGGCCGGCAAAGACCCGATGAACCGTGAGGTTTACGTTACGGGCAAGAACGGCAAGACTGAGTGCATCGCCTCGCGCGCCGGTTGGAACTCCGCCACTTTCAGCAAGGGTTTCAAGTATTTCGTGAACCGCTGGAGCGACAACTCCACGCCGTTTGAATACACGCTGCGCACCAGTGGCGGCAAGCAGACGGCGGTGGTGAACGACAACGCCGAACTGAAAGCCCTGCTCAAGACATACGACCTGCCGCAGAAGGAATATTTCTCGTTCACCACATCCGAGGGCGTGAAACTCAACGGCGTTATGGTGAAGCCGCGCGGTTTTGACCCGAACAAGAAATATCCCGTAATCATGTGGCAGTACAGTGGCCCGGGCAGTCAGCAGGTAGTGAACTCGTGGTCGGTGGGGTCGATGGGGCAGGGATGCCTCTACGACGCGTACCTCGCTGAGAGGGGCTTCATCGTGGCTTGCGTGGACGGCCGCGGTACAGGCGGACGTGGGGCTGACTTTATGAAATGCACTTATCTGAAACTCGGCGACCTGGAGTCGAAAGACCAGGTGGAGGCTGCCATGTATCTTGGCAGTCTGCCATACGTGGACAAGGACAATATCGGCATCTGGGGATGGAGCTACGGCGGTTTCAACACGCTGATGAGCATGAGCGAAGGCCGCGGCGTGTTCAAGGCGGGAGTTGCCGTTGCGCCGCCCACCGACTGGCGTTTCTACGACACTATATATACCGAACGGTATATGCGCACACCGAACGAGAACCCCACGGGCTATGACATCAACCCGATAAAGAGGGCGGAGAACCTCCATGGCAGTCTGCTCATCTGCCACGGACTTGCCGACGACAACGTGCATCCGCAGAACACCTTTGAGTACACGGAGGCGTTGGTGCAGGCCGACAAGGATTTCCGGATGAACGTCTACACTAACCGTAACCACAGCATCTACGGCGGCAACACACGCAACCATTTGTTGCGGCAAATAGCGGATTTTTTCGCCGATAAAATGGAATAGTGGCAAAAATAGGCAAATAAAACCGCCGTGTACCGCTTTTATAAATAAATCTTATTATATTTGCAAAATAAACGTAAAATAACCGAAAATGGAATTTACAGCAAAACAGATTGCCGAGTTCGTGCAGGGACGTGTGGAAGGTGACGAGAACGCGTCGATAAATACATTTGCAAAGATAGAAGAAGGAAAGAAAGGGGCCATCTCCTTCCTCTCCAACCCCAAATATACACATTATATATATAATACGGAGGCGAGCGTGGTGCTCGTGAACGAGGATGTGGTGTTGGAGCAGCCCGTGAAAGCTACGCTCATCCGTGTGAAGAGCGCGTATGAGGCTGTGGCGCGGCTGCTGCAGCTCTACGAGTCGATGAAGCCCAAGAAGACCGGAGTCAGTCCGCTGGCGAGCATCGCCGCGTCGGCAAAGGTGGCGGACAACTGCTATGTAGGGCCTTTCGCCTGTATCGGCGAGAACGCGGTGATCGGCGAGGGATGCCAGATATATCCCCACGTGACCATCGGCGACGGTGTGAAGGTGGGCGATAACTGTCTGTTCTATCCCAACGTGAGCATCTATTACGGTTGCAAGATAGGCAACAACGTTACGATACACAGCGGTTCGGTGATAGGTGCCGACGGCTTCGGTTTCGCGCCTAACGCCGAGGGCTACGACAAGATACCGCAGATTGGCATCGTGACGATAGAGGACAACGTGGAGATTGGCGCCAACACGTGTGTGGACCGCTCCACAATGGGCAGCACGTATCTGAGGAAGGGCGTGAAGCTCGACAACCTCGTGCAGATAGCCCACAACACCGACATCGGCGAGAACACCGTGATGTCGGCACAGGTGGGCATCGCCGGTTCCACAAAGGTAGGCTCATGGTGTATGTTCGGCGGACAGGTGGGTCTCGCGGGACACATCACGATCGGCGACAAGGTGTTCCTCGGGGCGCAGTCGGGAGTTCCCGGCAGCATCAAGGGCAACCAGACGCTTATCGGCACGCCGCCCATGGAACCGAAAAAATATTTCAAGTCGCAGGCCATTTTCCGCCGTCTGCCCGATATGTACGCGCAGATAAACGATTTGCAGAAACAGGTGAAGGCACTTGAAGAGAAACTCAACGGGAAATAAAGATAACACATTATATGTCAAAACAGAAAACACTTAAAGGCAGCTTTGCCCTCTGCGGCAAGGGACTTCACACGGGGCTTAGTCTCACTGTGACGTTTAACCCCGCTCCTGAGAACAGTGGATACAAGATACAGCGCATTGACCTCGAAGGGCAGCCCGTTATCGAGGCTATTGCGGAGAATGTGGTCGATACGCAGCGCGGTACGGTGCTGGGAAAGGACGACGTGCGCATTTCTACCATAGAACACGGTATGTCGGCCCTCTACGCCATGGGGATTGATAACTGCTTCATTCAGGTGAACGGCCCCGAATTCCCTATCCTCGACGGTTCGGCGGAAATGTACGTCAAGAAGATTGAGGAGATAGGCATCGAGGAGCAGAACGCCCCGAAGGACTATTACATCATCCGCCACAAGATAGAGGTGAAGGACGAGGAGTCGGGTTCGTGCATAACGATACTGCCCGACGAGAATTTCAGCCTCACCACGATGTGCTCGTTCGA
>CAVHWJ010000102.1:0-8526 GCA_963639565.1 uncultured Prevotella sp.
ACATACCCATGCAGCCGGCCACGAGAGGCACGTTGTCCACGATGCTCGAAAGCACGCCGATGATGCCGGTGATGAGGAAGTGGTTGCCGTCGAACACCTCGTTGAGACCTGTGCCGAGCTGCGTGAGCAC
Source organism: uncultured Prevotella sp. (assembly GCA_963639565.1). GTDB lineage: Bacteria > Bacteroidota > Bacteroidia > Bacteroidales > Bacteroidaceae > Prevotella. Next base: position 131 of record CAVHWJ010000102.1, read on the forward strand.
GCCCATCGTCTCAAGACAGCCCACAGCCATGAGGATGCCGAGGAAGAAGAGGATTGTGGACATATCAATGCGAGAGAGCATATTGCTCACGCGCTTCTGCATGGTGCTCTTGCTTGCCGACTTGGGCAGGTTGCTGTAGAACACCTCAGTAACCGTCCACAGCACGCCGAGAACGAGCAGGATGCCCACGAACGGAGGCAGGTGGGTTATTGACTTGAAGATAGGCACGAAGATAAGACCGCCAACACCGAGGAAGAACACCGTCTTGCGCTGCGCCGCGGTGAAGTCTGACGCTGCCGCATCGTTCGCGCTGACCTCCGGCACTGCCAAGTCGCCCTTCAGCGAGAACGACAGCACGTAGGCCGGTATCACCATTGATACAATAGAAGGCAGGGCAATCTCCGTGAGCACGCCGCCGGCGGTGATAACGCCCTTGTTCCAGAGCATAATGGTGGTAACGTCGCCAATCGGCGAGAACGCGCCGCCGGAGTTGGCTGCGATTACCACGAGGGATGCGTAGATGATGCGGTCCTTGTGTTCGCTCACGAGCTTGCGCAGGATCATAATCATCACGATTGCCGTGGTGAGGTTGTCGAGGATTGCCGAGAGGAGGAACGTCATGAACGCGATGCGCCACAGGAGGGCTTTCTTGCTCTTGGTTTTCAGCGTGTCGCGCACGAAGTTGAAGCCGCCGTTCTGGTCCACCAACTCCACGATTGTCATCGCTCCCATGAGGAAGAAGAGCGTGGTGGCGGTGCTGCCGAGGTGGTGCTCAATGGTCTCGCTCACGGCGGAGGCCACATTGTCGCCCACCGCGTTGGCGATGTACTGCCCGGGGTCGAGCATGAAGATTGTCCAGCAGGCGACGAACATGAGGAGTGCCACAGCCGCCTTGTTCACTTTTGTCACGCTTTCAATGGCTATGAAGAAATAGCCCACGATGAAGACCGCGACAATGAAAATTGTTAAGCTTGTCATTTGAGATTGTTGTTTTAATTAGTATTTGTTTTTATATATTAGATTTTGTTCTTAGACGTGCTTTCGGGTTGCAAATATAAGGATTAAATAATTCCCCCGCAAATCTTTTACCTATTTAATATTATATAGCAAGAACTTTCGTCGCCTCCGGCCAGTCCGAGCCGTCCGATTAGTCCGAGCCGTCCGAGTTGTCCCATTGCCGCCTCACTGTCCCCAATATGTTAAATCTTTATTACATCTTAAACATTTTTTGTTCGGCATACACCATATTTAAATATTATTAATACCTTTGTGGAAAATTTATTAATTCTTCTAAATCAATAAGTTTCATTTATGAAAGATCATTTTAAAAATCTCCTTCTCGTGACTGCGTTAGCCATGACAGGATCGGCGGCTTTCGCCCAGTCCACCGTCAGGGGCAAGGTGGTTGACGCCGAAACGGGCGAGCCTCTCATCGGCGCCACCGTTTCAGTGGGCGGCATCAACGCGGCAACCGACATCGACGGCGTGTTCACCGTGAGGGGCGTGAAGCCCGACGCAAAAGTGCAGATACAGTATGTGGGCTTCAAGCCCAAGAGCGTGGTGCCTTCGCCGCGCAGCCACGGCAACGTGGGTACGGTGAAAATGGAAACCGACGAGAACACGTTGAGCGACGTTATCGTGACATCGCAGATCGCCGTGACGCGCAAGACGCCGGTGGCTGTGTCGTCTGTGCCGATGTCGTTCATCGACGAGAAAATCGGTACGCAGGAGTTCCCCGAAGTGCTCAAGTCCACACCGGGCGTTCACGCCAACAAGGAGGGCGGCGGCTACGGCGACTCGGAGATTTATATGCGCGGCTTCGACAACACCAACATCGCCGTGATGGTGAACGGTGTGCCGATGAACGACATGGAGTCGTCGGCGGTGTACTGGTCTAACTGGGCAGGACTGACCGACGTGACGCGCACGATGCAGACACAGCGCGGACTGGGAGCGTCGAAGCTCTCGTCTCCCTCGGTGGGCGGAACCATCAACATCATCACCAGGGGTCTTGACGCGAAGAAGGGCGGCTCTATATATTATGGTATGGGCAACGACAACATGAGCAAAATCATGTTCACGGCCTCGACAGGAATGACAAAGAGCGGCTGGGCGATGTCTATCCTCGGCTCCAGGACAGGCGGCGACGGCTACGCGCAGGGAACTGACTACGACAGCTACACATACTTCATCAACATAGCCAAGCGCATCAACGAGAAGCACCAGCTATCGTTCACGGCGTTCGGCAACTACCAGGAGCACTACCAGCGCAAGGGCGCGCTGAAACTCGCCGACTGGAAGATGACGGAGGAAGTTTGGGGAGTGGGAAGCTACAAGTATAACTCCACATACGGTTTCGACAAGAACGGACAGCGCAAGTCGTCGGAATACAACGTTTACCACAAGCCCCAGCTCAGTCTTAACCACCAGTGGCAGATCAACGACAAGTCGTCGCTCAACACCGTGCTCTATATGTCAATAGGCCGCGGCTACGGTTACAGCGGACAGGGAAACAGCACCTACGGCTACTCCTACACCGACTGGTACGGAGCTAACTACGGAACGCTCCAGACAAAATACCGCAACGCCGACGGAACGTTCAACTACGGCATGATACAGGACATCAACGAGAAGAGCGAACACGGCTCGATGCTCGTTATGGGAGAGAACAGGAACTACCACAACTGGTACGGACTGGTTTCCACATACAACTCCAAGTTCGGCAAGAACATCGACTTCTACGGCGGTATCGACATGCGCATCTACAAGGGCATGCACACCAACACGCTGACAGACCTCTACAACGGAAGCTACTATATCGACTCCTCGCGCAAGAACGCCAAGGCGGCGAACAACGTGAACGCCTCCAACCCCGACTGGGTGAACAAGAAGCTCGGCGTGGGCGACGCGATGTACCGCGACTACGACGGACACGTGGTGCAGGAGGGCGTTTTCTTCCAGGCAGAATACAACAAGAACGCGCTCTCGGCTTTCGTGGCGGGTTCTCTCTCAAACAACTCCTACTGGCGCTACGACCACCTGTATTACGACGAGCAGCACGCCAAGTCTGACACAAAGAGCTACCTCGGCGGAACTATCAAGGGCGGCTTGAACTACAACTTCAACGAGCACCACAACGCTTTCTTCAACCTGGGCTACATCAGCCGCGCGCCCAAGTTCAACAACATCTTCCTCTCTTACGCCACAAGCAACGTGACGAACCCCGACGCGAAGAACGAAAAGGTGTTCTCGCTGGAACTGGGCTACGGCTATCACCTGAGCTGGCTCCAGGTGGCGGTGAACGCCTACTGGACAAAGTGGATGGACAAGAGCATGGCGAAGCAGCTCTCAGTGGGAACGCAGCAGACCGACGGCTACATCAACATGGCGGGTCTCGACGCGCTGCACAAGGGCATCGAACTGGAATTCAAGGCGAGTCCGCTCTACTGGCTCGACGTGAACGGTATGCTCTCCATCGGCGACTGGAAATGGGACAGCAACGCGAAGGGCTATATCTATGACGCCAACGGACAGCCGCTCGACAAGGACGGCAACGTGGCGAGCGCGGCGTTCGCCGAAGACCACTATTTCGCCGGCATCGACCTGAAGGGCATCCGCGTGGGCGGTTCGGCTCAGACCACGGCGGCTCTCGGAGCTACGGTGAAGATCGGCAAGAGCATCCGCGTCGGAGCCGACTGGACGCTCTACGCGCGCAACTACGCCTACTACCAGATCAGCGCAAGCAACCTCACGGCAGGAAAGATTACCACCGTGGCTGACCCGTGGAAAGTGCCATCGGCAAGTCAGGTGGACCTCAACGCATCCTACAAGTTCAAGATCGCGGGACTCAACGCCACTATCTCGGGCAACGTGAACAACCTCTTCGACTACCAGTACCTCGGCAAGGTGTGGAACCCAAGCTCAGGCACGGCGACACAGGACAACGTTTACGGCTACTACACCTTCGGACGCACTTTCAGCACAAGGCTGAAGGTTAATTTCTAAGCATTACACATTACGTAATATATAAGAATAAGACACATGAAAAAGATATATCTACTGTCGGCGGCTGGCCTCATGGCACTGGCTTCGTGCAGCGACTACGCCGACCAGTTTAACCTGGGCAGCCAAATCAGCGACAAGAAGGACGTGACGCTGGAACTCGCCGACGCCGACTATGCCACAATAGCCAACCTCGCGGCAAACAAGACGCTCGCCGCGCAGCTCGACCAGAACGTGGCTGACGGCAGCGCGCCCTACTCCACCGAACTGGCGGCTCTGAAGAACACCAAGTATTTCGGCACCATGGTTACGGCTGACGAGTTCCTGCCGGCTTTCTTGCAGGACAAATACCCCGAGGCCGACGTGGACTCCAAGTTCAAGGTGACTTACAACGAATACTGCGGAATGTCGCAGTATCTCACCGATTTCAGTTCGCTGAAAGGCGAATACACCCTCTCCGCCGACGACTACGCCACGGCGTGGAACGGCAAGTCGTCAGCCACTTACCTCACGCCCTCGACAGCCGGCAAGTTGCCGGCTCTGCTGAAGTCCGCTTACGCCGACGCGCAGCAGGGAGACATCGTGGCGGTGAACTACGCTTACTCTGACTTCGAGCCGGCAGGGTCGAGCGAGGAGTCGGGCGACGAATACACGAAAATCTCTGAGGTAGTGGAGAACACCGCCGGCGGCGAATACACCGTTAAGGGCATCGTGTGCGCCACTTACAGCCGCGGCTTCCTGCTCACCGACAACACGGGCTACATCCTCGTTTACAAGACGAGCGAGGTGAACATCGGCGACGAGGTGTCGGTAGCCGGCACCACATCGCAGTATGCCGGACTGATGCAGTATTCTTCAACCGCCGAGGTGACTGTGACAAAGGCCGGCAAAGAGCCCGACTACAAACACCCGGCTCCGCAGACGCTCACCGGGGCTGACATCGACGCTTACGTGGACGCGCCCTACGTGAAATACGTGACCTATACGGGCAAGCTCACCATAAGCGGCAACTACTACAACGTGGAGGTGGACGGAGCGACCGTGAAGGGCAGCCTCGCCAACGTTCCCGAGGGAATGGTGGACGCTTCGCTCGACGGCAAGAACATCATCGTCTACGGCTATGCCATCGGCGCGCCCTCAAACAAGAAATACCTCAACACCATGGTGACATCGGTGAGCGAGGCAACGTCGGCGGCTAAGGCAAAGGCAGTGATGCGTGCTTCGGCATCGTCGGCAAACAAGACCGCCGTTTACAAGTTCAACGGTTCGGCATGGGAGGTTTACGCCACTGGCGACGCAAAGGTGATGGCGGCACAGCCCTCATGGTATGACCTCATCGGAGCGACATCCATCTCCAAGCCCGACACATACCTGCCCACACTCATCCAGCGCGAATATCCGTTCGCTGCCGACGGCGAGAAAGTGGCTGTGGTTTACCGCAAGGGCGAATCGGCAATGGACGTGGCTGAATACACATTCTCGGCTACCGACGGCTGGGCAAGGTCGAAGGAATACAAGAAGGAGACCACCACGTTCTCAAAGAGCGAGAGCGGCATCGAGGCGCGCATGAGCACATACCTCAACGAGACGCTCCTCGGCGACGCCGGCGGCTTCAACATCTACGACATCGACCTGGGCACGCTGACCTACGTATGGCAGAACACGACGAACTACGGTTGGAAGGCTTCGGCATACGCCAACCAGGCAAACAACCAGTCGGAGAGCTGGCTCGTGTCGCCCGCCATCAACTTCAAGAAGGCGGTGAACCCCGAAATGGTGTTCGACGAGGCTATGAAGTTCCTCGGCGAGAACAACATCGAGGATTTCCTCTCGGTTAAGGTCTCAACCGACTTCGACGGGGTGAACGTGAACAGCGCGACATGGGAGGCTCTCTCGCTCACCGGCCGCACCGACGGACAGTCGTTCACGTTCTACACCATCGACCCTGTTTCGCTCTCAAAGTACAACGGCAAGAACATCCACATCGCCTTTGTCTACAAGAGCACAAGCTCCGTGGCGCCGACCTACGAGTTCAAGAACATCATCGTGAGGGAGAAAGAGGAGAACAACTGATTTCATCCCCACTGACATAACGATTAACCAAGGATGCGCCCTTTTGTTCGGGGCGCATCCTTTTTTTGTTCCCACAAAACATTTTTTGTTCCGCGAAACGATTTTTGGCATACAAGCCCGATTTTCCGGCCCTCGCAAAAGGCGTTTCATAAACTTATCGCTAATTTTGCACCCGGCATCCGTCGTCCCGTTCGACAAGGACAAAATTATACGGATGCCTGAACTTAATCATAAACCAAAAATAAAGGAATACGACTATGACACACGGACATGAAGTGCTCCACATGATGGAGGGTAACAGTTACGCAACGAAGCAGCAGCTCATCGACGCAATAATCAGCCGCTTCGGCGCGGACGAGCGGTTTTACACCTGTTCCGCCGAGGGCATGACCGCCGCCGAACTGGTGGATTTCCTCGAAGTCCGCGGCAAGTTCATGCCAGCCGCCGGCAACGATGATTTCACGGTGGACATCACCAAGGTGTGCAACCACTGAGGAATGGCGTGGGCTACGACAATCTCAAAAATCTTGAAATTAGACCGCGAAACCTCATGTGCAAAATTTGCACATACCAAGAAATACGGTTGGCGAAAGGATTTACCGACAAAGCTGCGCGATGTCGAGAAACGAACTGCTGGCATTGCTCGACCCGTTCGTTGGGTAATATGCAAAATCTGCATATTACCTATAAACGTTTAAAAAGCGGAAGGAAGCATCAACCTTAACGCGAAACTGGAGTACGTATGCAAAATTTGCATATATACCTAAAACGTCTCGGAAGAGAAAGACGTAATGGTAAAGGTGGTGGTCAATCTGATTAACAAGGAGAACAAATAGAACGGCAGACGCAAACGACGCGGTACGTTCCTGTACCCTGCACGGAGTACTGCTCTATCCGCTGCGGAGTACAGCAGTACTCCGTGCGGATTACTCCAGTACTTGACAAATCAAACAGCAGTACTGGAGTACTTGGAAGCGAAGGTTGCAGTACTCCAGTATATGGCTTTTTCGGCAAAGCCGCCCAAAAGGCTGAAGGAGAAATACAAATAAACGACTTTTTATCATGTGGAAATACTACGCATTGTTATCAGCATTCTTTGCCGCCCTGACGGCAATCTTCGCCAAAGTGGGGGTGAAAGACGTGAATTCTGACTTGGCCACGGCCATACGCACCACGGTAATCCTCATCATCACATGGGGCATAGTGATTGCAGGCAACGTGCAGACGGAGATAAAGTCAATCACGGGCCACACATGGCTGTTCCTCATCCTCTCGGGATGCGCCACGGGACTGTCGTGGCTGTTCTATTTCAAGGCGATACAGATGGGCGACGTGAGCCGCGTAGCCCCGATAGACAAACTCAGCGTCGTCATCACCATCTGCCTCGCCTTCGTCTTCCTGAAAGAGCCGGTGAGCATGAAGACCCTCCTCGGGGCTGCGCTCATCACGGCAGGAAGCATCGTGATGCTGTACAAATAGAATGTGGCTATGACGGCTAACCCATAATAAAATATGGATTTTCGCCGCATAGCCCAAACTATATTTAAGGTTATGCACAGAAAGTGACAGTAACTCAATAAACGTTTCGCTTTACAGTTCCAACCCTTTCAGCCATTTCTCCACTGCCGCCTTTGCCGCCGCGCTGTCGTTCTGGGCGGTGTGTCCGTACATGCCAAGCCCTTTTTTGAATGTCGCGCCCTTACAGGCCTTGTGTATCTCGTCCTCGTTGGAGAGACCGCTGCCCTCGTGGGTGCAGAATGGTATCACCGTCTTGCCCTCCCACTGGTGCTTCCCGATGAAGGTGTAAACCGGCATCGGTGCGTCGCCCCACCATATAGGGTAGCCGATGAATATGATGTCGTAATCCTCCACCTTCGCGTCGCCCTTGTACGCCGGGCGTGCGTTGGTCCCGTGCTCCTTCTTCGCCACTTCCGTACATTCCGTGTAGTCGGCAGGATATTCACTGACCGGCTCGATGTGGAAGAGTTCCGCCCCTGTTGCGTCGGCTATCATCCGCGCCACGATTTGCGTGTTGCCGGTCTTCACGTTGCCCACGCCATAGTTCTCTCCGGCACGCGAGAAGAAGGCTACCAATACTTTCTTGCTGTTCATTTCCTTATCCTTGTTTTTGTTGACCGCACTTTGCGCGCATGATGTAAGATGAAGCATTGCGCAGAGCGCGAATGTCATCAAATAAAAAATTTTCTTCATAATTCTTATATTTTGTATCTCATCCATACCGTATCTCCCATGCGTTCCACGCCATGCAGTTTGAGCAATGTCGCAGGGCGGTCAGGCTCGTCAATGCCGTCGAACACGGC
>CAVHWJ010000103.1:0-5512 GCA_963639565.1 uncultured Prevotella sp.
CTCTGCCGTCTCGGCTTCGTGGCGTCGGAACTGCTCTTGCAGCAAGAGGGCAGGGAACGCTTCGTGGAGCGCGAGGACAGGGCTGTGGTGCTGTTCAACCACTCCTCGTCGGTGGATTCCGACAGGAAATATGTGGAGAGCATCGGTGAGGGCGACAACTATTTCCCCAGTCCCTCGGTGTTCGTCTATACGCTGCCAAACATCGTTACCGGCGAGATTGCCATGCGCAACAAATACCACGGCGAAACGTCGTTCTATATCCTCCCCGAAAGGGACGAAGAACGGATGCGGCAGATTATCTCGACGGCGTTCTCCGACAGCATGACGGAAAGCGTGTTGGGCGGTTGGATTGACTATGCCGACGACGGACGTTTCACCGCCGCAATGGGAATATACGAAAGAGAAAACTGAAACAATAACGGGACGGCTTTCGTCGCCCCAATAAAATAAAAGAAAATGGAAGACTTGATAAAAGAGCTGAAAGAGGAAATAATAAAGACGCTTAACCTTGAGGAGATGACTCCAGAGGACATTGACGAGAACGACGCGCTGTTCGGCGACGAGGGCTTGGCTCTCGACTCTATCGACGCGCTCGAACTCATCGTGCTGCTGGAGAAGAAATACGGCATCAAACTCGCCAACCCTGCCGCCGGCAAGGAAATCTTCAAGAGCGTGGCTACGATAGCCGACTATGTGAGCAAGAACAGGAAGAAGTAAGTTCCTCGCGGAACGGCGTTTATTTGGGACAGGGATGAATATTGTTATAACCTCGGAAGGTGTCGTCTCGGCGATAGGAAACAACGTGGCGGAGACGCTGGACGCACTGCGCTCCAAGCGGAGCGGTATAGGCGAAATGCAGTGGCTGCGTTCCGCGCACAAGGAACTGCCCGTCGGCGAAGTGAAGATGTCGAACGACGCGATGAAGGCTGCTCTCAACATCCCCCAAGGGGAGGAGGTGAGCCGCACGGCACTCATGGGCATTATGGCAATACGGCAGTTCGCCGACACTCTGCCCAACGTGGACAAGACAAAGGACGGCGCAGAACGCATCGTGCTCGTTTCGGGCACCACGGTGGGGACGATGGACATCACCGAAAACCACTTTGCGCATATCCTTGAAGAGCCGGACCATGAGTATCTGAGATACCACGGCTGCGGAGGGACGACAAGGAGAATAGCCGACTATTTCGGTTTCTTCTCCGACTGTGCCACCATATCCACGGCGTGCTCGTCGGCTGCAAATTCTATCGTGCTTGGCGCGAACTTGATAAAGGCCGGCAAGGCAGACATCGTGGTTGCCGGTGGCAGTGAGGCTCTCTCGCGTTTCCATCTCAACGGCTTCAATTCGCTGATGATATTGGACAAGGATAGGTGCCGGCCGTTTGACGAGACGCGCTGCGGACTGAACCTCGGCGAGGGTGCGGCATACGTGGTGCTCGAAAGTGAGGAACACGCCCGGAGGCGCGGCGCGGAAATCCACGCATGGCTCTCGGGCTACGGCAACGCTTGCGACGCGTTCCACCAGACGGCATCTTCGGAGAACGGCGAGGGGGCGTATCTTGCAATGACTGAGGCTCTCGCCATGGCTGGCTTGCAGCCGGGCGACATACAGTATGTAAATGCCCACGGCACGGGAACGCCCAACAACGACCTCAGCGAGGGCGTAGCGTTGCGGCGAGTGTTCGGTGAAGATATGCCCTTGGTGTCGAGCACCAAGTCGTTCACGGGTCACACCACGAGCGCGTCGGGCAGCATCGAGGCCGTTTTTTGCATCCTCGCCATGCGCCACGGCTTCGTGCCGGCAAACCTCGGGTGGCATAACCAGATACCGGGCGGCATAACGCCCACGCTCGGCGTGGACAAGGCTGACTTGCGCAACGTGGTGTGCAACGCCTTCGGTTTCGGCGGCAACGATACGTCGCTGGTGTTCTCTCTCGACAAGACGCGTGAGGATGACATGGCTTTCGACGCCGGCATGAAGATAAAGGTGTTGGCGAAGGTGGAGATTTCAACGGAAGAGGAGTTGCAGGAGATACGCCGGTTTATCAAACCGCTTGCGGCGCGCCGCATGGGAAGGCTGATGAAGAGTTCGCTGCTCTCCTCCCTCAAAGCCCTCGAACAGGCCGGCGTGGAGATGCCCGACGCGGTGATAACAGGCACGGCATACGGCAGTCTGGAGGTTTCGGAACGGCTGCTCAACCAGTTGGACGGCTGCGAGGAAGAGTCCGTCAGTCCCACATATTTCATGCAGAGCACCCACAACACGATTGGCAGCAACATCGCCATAAAGCTCGGTTGCCACGGATATAACTCAACTTACAGCCATGGCGGCAAGTCGTTCGACTGGGCCATGGCGGACGCGGAACTCCTCCTGCGCAGCGGCAAGTGCAGGACGGTGCTCGTGGGATGCCACGACGAGTGTACGCCGACCCTTGCGGCAATGCTCCGCAGTTTGGGCGAGGAATATTTCGACACGCCTTTGCGTTCGGTAGCTATTGTATTGTCATGTGGAGAGTAGTGGTGTTGGCGGTCGTGCAGAGCGCGTTGCTCGCCGGCGGACAGGTCTTTTTGAAGTTCGGTCTCACGCGGATGCTGCCGTTCGGCTGGAACAGGCAGTTCTGGGTGAGCGCGCTGCTTAACTGGCAGTTCGCCATGAGCGGAATAACCTTCGGCGCGAGTTCTATCCTATGGATGCACATCATCAAGCGTTACCCCTTGAGTGTGGCGTACCCGATGATAAGCCTCAGCTACGTCTTCGGCATGATTGCCGCCATGGTGTTCTTCCACGAACAGGTGTCGCCGCTGAAATGGTTAGGTATCGCCTTCATTATGCTCGGCTGCTGCCTGATAGCCAAGTGAGGGGGACTGACAAGGGGATATAGATTGAATATTAAGGATATATACAAATAGGACAAGTCATTATGAAGAAATTAATTTTGTCATTGATGTTGCTCTTAGGGGGATGCTTCGGCGTTCTTGCCCAGAAACAGACCGACGCCCAGGTGATACAGCAGATCAACGCCGTGGCGTCGAAGATGAAGACCATGCAGTGCGACTTCGTGCAGACGAAGCACATGAAGATGCTCAACGACAACATGGTGTCGCGCGGAAAGATGTATTATCAGCAGAGCGACAAACTGCGTTGGGAATACACCTCGCCATACACCTATACTTTCGTGCTCAACGGTTCAAAGGTGATGCTCAACAAGGGCAAGCGCAGCGACGTGATAAACGTGAACCAGAGCAAGTTCTTCAAGGAAATTGCCCGGATAATGATGAACTCTGTGGTGGGCAAGTGCCTCACCGACACAAAGGATTTCAAGACCACGATAGCCACGACAGGCACGGAATGGGTGGCGACGCTCGTTCCGCAGCGCAAGGAAATGAAGCAGATGTTCCAGAAGATTGTGCTGCATTTCAACAAGTCGAGGATGATGGTGTCCAGCGTGGAACTGGTGGAGAAGAAGGGCGACACCACAGTGATACAGCTTAATAACGTAAAGACTAATTCCCCTATCAATGCGAAAGTTTTCAGCGTTAATTAGCGCGCTTCTCCTGTTCATTGGAGTGGCGGCGGCCGACGCACAGTCGCTTTATCCCGAAAAGGGCGGCGACAAGGTGCGCGTGTCGGCGATGATAGAGATGCCCAAGGGGTATGTCAGCGGCATCTGCGTGATGCACAACGACGGCGAGGAGGTAAAGGCGAGCATCTTCAACGAGTTCGGTATCTCCGCCATTGATTTCATATATTATCCGCAGAAGGACAAGGTGAAAATTGCCGACGTTATGGCGATGCTCGACAAATGGTATATCCGCAGACTGCTGAAGAAAGATCTCCTGAAGGTGGTGCATAACCTGAGGCAGGGTAAGGGGGAATACCGCAACGAGAAATACAAGATAGATTATAAATTCAGTTTGCTGAAAGATGACACTGAAAGATGAACTCTACAAGATAAAGGGAAAGACCGCAGGGGAGGGAGCGACGGACTACGACATCGAACTCAACCCCTCGCACTTTATATTCAAGGCTCACTTTCCCGGCGAACCGATAACCCCCGGCGTGTGTATCATACAGGTGGGCAAGGAACTCCTTGAGGACTTGCTCGGCGCGCCGTTGCAGACCGTCGCCGTGAAGAACGTGAAGTTCCTGTCGGTAGTCACACCGCAGCAGTCGTTGGCGGTGAACTACCGTATCGGGAAAATCCTCGTGGACGATGAGGCGAAGACGGTGAAATCGCAGATCGTCGTTTTGTCGGCCGGCGAGGCGAAGGCGAAGATTTCCATGGTCTGCGCCATGCAACAGTAACAAAGTCATGCCAATGACAGAGAGAGAGAAGACAACCGACAACAGACGGATGTTGCGCGAGCGCGGCATCTGCGTTGTCATACCCACATACAACAACGCCGCCACGATAGCTGATGTCGTGGCCGACGTAAGGCGGTATTGCCTTGACGTTATCGTGGTGGACGACGGATGCACCGACGGTACTGGCGAGGTGCTGGCCGGCATTGAGGGCATTACGGTGGTGACCCACGACCGGAACCGCGGCAAAGGCACGGCATTGAAGTCGGGCTTCCGCAAGGCTCTGCAAATGGGTTTCAGCTATGCCATAACGCTCGATGCCGACGGACAGCACTACGGGGCTGACATCGACAAGTTTCTCGAAGCCAACATGAAGCACCCCGGGGCTATGATAGTGGGCAGCCGCCGTCTCGACGGCGTGGACCGTTCCAAGGGAAGCTCCTTCGCCAACAAGTTCAGCAACTTCTGGTATTACATACAGACGGGGCGCAATCTCGCCGACACGCAGACAGGCTACCGCCTTTATCCGTTGAGGAAACTCGCGGGACTGTCCCTGCTCACCTCGCGCTACGAGGCGGAGCTTGAACTCCTCGTCTTCGCCTCATGGCACGGCGTGGAGATTGTGTCGATACCGGTGGACGTGTATTATCCGCCGCGCGGGGAGAGGGTGAGCCATTTCCGTCCGGGTATGGACTTCTTCCGCATCACGGTGCTCAACACTGTGTTGTGTTTCCTCGCCGTGGTCTACGGTCTGCCGTGCCGCCTGTTCCGCTTTCTTGCCAAATACGTGCGCACGCTGTATTCCCTCCTCTTCTTCCTCTTCTTCTCCATGGTGGTGATAACGCCCACGGTGTGGCTATATATAAAGGTGGGGAAGATGACGGAACGCAAGCGCAGGAACCTGCACAGGCTGATATACCACGCCGCGCGCTTCGTGACGATACACCACGGCATACCGGGGACGAAATTCAGGAGTGCCGTGGCAGACGGCGTGGACTTCAGCAAGCCCCACGTGGTGATATGCAACCACCAGTCGCACCTCGACCTCATGGCGCAGCTCGTGTTCACGCCGAACATCGTGTTCCTCACCAAGGAGTGGGTGTGGAACAATCCCTTCTACGGTTTGCTTATCCGCAACGCCGAATACTTGCCCGTGGTGGACGGCATCGAGGCTCTGCTGCCGCATCTGCGGTCGCTTGTGGAGAGAGG
>CAVHWJ010000103.1:5775-8398 GCA_963639565.1 uncultured Prevotella sp.
GGTATAAGAGACGATACGAACAAATGACAAACAGGATAGAGCAGTATGTCTGAAAAGAAGAGAGTAGTAATCATAGGCAGCGGTCTCGGCGGATTGTCGTGCGGCATTATACTGCTGAAAAACGGCTACGACGTTACCGTGGTGGAGCAGTCGAACCAGATTGGCGGATGCCTCCAGTGCTTCATGCGCCACGGGGCGAAGTTCGAGACCGGTATGCACTTCATCGGCAGTGCCGCCGAGGGGCAGACCATGAACAAGCTCCTGCGCTATCTTGAGATATACGACGACATAAAGCTCTCGCCCCTTGACGCTGACGGATATGACGTTGTCGCGCTTGGGGAGCAGCGGTATAAGTTCCCTGTTGGCAAGGAGAACTTCATCCGTCAGATGAGCGAGTATTTCCCGGAGCAGCGCGACAATATCCGCAGATATTACGAGACGGTGGAACTGATTGCCAACGCCTCTTCGCTCCACTCGCTGAAATACGCCGAAACGGAGTCGCGCGTGGCGATGGAATACAGTATGCGGTCTATCGACGACGTGATAAGCGACCTTATTCCCGACCCGAGGCTTGCCGACGTGCTTGTGGGCAACCTCCCTCTTTACGCCGCTGAGAAAGGCAAGACACCGTTCGCCACCCACGCCTTTATCATGGATTTCTACAACCAGAGTTCCTACCGCATAGCCGGCGGCAGCGACACCGTGGCGGTCTCCATGCGCCGCACGATAGAGAAATACGGCGGCAAGGTTCTCACTATGAGCAAGGCCACGAAGATAATCTGCGACGACACCCACGCCACCGGCGTTGAGATAAACGGCGAACACGTAATCCCTGCGGATTTCGTAATCTCCGACACGCATCCCATGCGCACCCTCGAAATGCTCGACACGAAACTCATCCGTCCGGCGTTCCGCAAGCGCATCAACGCAATCCCTCAGACGGTGGGCAGTTTCTCCGTGTATGTAAAGTTCAAGAGCGGCGCGGTGCCATACATGAACTACAACTATTACGGTTACAACCAGCCGTCGCCGTGGAACTGCGAACAGTACACCGAAGACACTTGGCCAAAGGGCTTCCTCTATATGCATTTCTGCCAGGACGAACATCCGCGGTTCGCCGACACCGGCGTTATTCTCTCGTATATGCACATGGCTGACGTGGAGAAGTGGAAAGGCACAAAGGTTGGCCGGCGCGGCGCGGACTACGAGGACTTTAAGCGCATCAAGGCGGAGCGTCTGCTTGCCTCCCTCGAAGAACACTTCCCCGGGATTTGCGGCAATATAGAGAGATATTATACGTCCACCCCATTGACATACCTTGACTACACGGGGACCGAAGGCGGTTCCATGTACGGCATAACGAAGGACGTGAACATGGGGGCGGCATACCGTGTGGCGCAGCGCACGAAAGTGCCTAACGTCTACCAGACAGGGCAGAACATCAACTCCCACGGTATGCTCGGCGTGCTCGTGGGGACGATAGTCACGTGCAGCGAGTTCCTCACGGCAAAGACCATTTACGAACAG
The DNA here is from genome assembly GCA_963639565.1 of uncultured Prevotella sp. Taxonomy (GTDB): domain Bacteria; phylum Bacteroidota; class Bacteroidia; order Bacteroidales; family Bacteroidaceae; genus Prevotella. The sequence continues at coordinate 7,303 of CAVHWJ010000103.1, forward strand.
ATAGCCAAGGAGGCAGAACGATGAACAGCGTATTGATAATAGGCGGCGGAGTGGGGGGACTCTTCACCGGGGCAATACTCGCCAAGGAGGGCTGCCGCGTTACGGTGGTGGAGAAGAACGCCACGGTGGGCGGCGGCTTGCAGAACTTCACGCGTTTCGGCGAGACCTTTGACACCGGGATGCACGTTATCGGCGGTATGCAGCCCGGGGGCAACATCCGCAGGATTTGCGAATATCTCGGCATCATGGACAAAGTGCAGATACGCGACGTGGATGCCGACTGCACCGACCGCCTTTATTTCGCCGAAGACGAGTCAGTTTACGACATAGCCCGCGGACGTGAGGGCTTTATAAATTCCCTGTCGCGTTATTTCCCCAAGGAAAGGGAAAACCTGAAGGCATACGTGGATGCCGTCTTCGCTATTGTGGACGAGGTGCCGCTTTTCAGTCTGAAGGCGAACCCCATAGGAATACAGTTACATTCCGACGACTTCACCATGTCGGCGGATGCCTTTATCGCCAAATACGTTGGCGACCCGAAACTGCGCAGCGTAATAGCCTATATGAATCCCCTCTACGGCGGTCGCGGCGACCAGACCCCGGCATACGTACACGCCATTATCAACGTGCTCTATATCAACGGCGCGAGCCGCTTTGTGGGGGGCAGCGGCCGTTTCGCCGAACTCCTCGCCGATGTGATAAAGAGCCGCGGCGGCAGTGTCGTTACCGGCGACGGCGTGGAATGGATAGAGGTGAACGACGAGCGTGAGGTGGAATATGTGCGCACCAAGAGCGGCAGACAGCTGACCGCCGACCGCTATATATCGGCGATACACCCCTGTTCGCTGTTCCGCCTGATGCCCGACAAGGCTTTCCCCAAGGCATACCGCAACCGCCTCGACAGTCTGCCCAACGCCTATTCGGCGTTTTCGCTATATATCAAGTTTAAGGAAAACTCGTTCCCCTACATCAATTATTCGGAGTATTACATGACGAAGTACGCCGACATCTGGAATTTCGGCAGCGCGGGAAAACCGTGGCCGCTCGGCTTCCTCTTTATGACGCCGCCCGAAGACAACCAGGGCGAATACGCCGC
>CAVHWJ010000104.1:0-4671 GCA_963639565.1 uncultured Prevotella sp.
TTATGTTCAAAAGAAAACAAATATCTTTTTGACACGAATAGCCATAAATTAACCATGAATTATTCATAAATTAATTTGTATCCCTTGAATTGATGCGACATCCCAAATCGCCAAAGCTACCGGAAAAGTTATGTTCAGAACTTTTGAACATAGATTGTCCTGCACGTTTGCCCGAAAGGCATGGCCGCTTCGCACCACCTGTGTGGTTAAAATCTGTAAATTAGTTTGGGGGTTACGGCAAATAACAGTAAATTTGCAACGCCTTTTGCGGAAATAGCTCAGTTGGTAGAGCACAACCTTGCCAAGGTTGGGGTCGCGGGTCCGAGTCCCGTTTTCCGCTCTGATGATGCCGCAATGGTGGAATTGGTAGACACGAGGGACTTAAAATCCCTTGGCCAGTGATGGCTGTGCGGGTTCGAGTCCCGCTCGCGGCACATCCTATATTATTAACGCGTGCGACTTTTTTCGGCACGCATCCGATAATCTTATCCGGTCTTGACGCTTTAAACCTTTATTTAATATGAAAAGAAATTTAGTCTTATTCCTTTCGGCGGCTGCATTGGCAGCAATGACATCGTGCTCAGGCAAGTTGGGTTCGCTGTCGGCCGACAATTTCAACGTTGTTCCCAATCCCCTCGAAACCGAGGCAGAAAAAGTGCCGGCTACCATCAACGGCAAGTTCCCCGAGAAATACATGAAGAAGAAGGCGGTTGTCACCGTGACACCCGAACTGCGCTACGGCGATGGGCAGAAGGCCAAGGGGCAGCCCGCCACGTTCCAGGGCGAGAAGGTCGCGGCGAACAACCAGACAATACAGTATAAGGCCGGAGGCAACTACACGATGAAGACGAGCTTCGACTACGTGCCGGAGATGCAGCAGAGCGACCTCTACCTCACTTTCGACGCTTACCTCGGCAACAAGAAGGTGGACGTGCCGGAGGTGAAGGTGGCTACGGGCGTAATCGCCACGTCGGAACTCTACAAGAAGACACTGGCCGGCGACGGCGCGTGCATCGCGCAGGACGCTTACCAGCGCGTGAACGAGCAGAAGCAGGAGGCTCGCGTAAAGTTCCTCATCAATCAGGCCAACCTGCGCAAGAGCGAGATGAAGAACAACTCCGTAAAGGAGTTCGTCTCGATGCTCAAGAAAATCAACGCCGACAAGGAGGGGCTTAACATAAAGAACGTGGACGTGCAGGCTTACGCGTCGCCCGACGGCGGAGTGAAATTCAACGACAAGCTCGCCAGCCAGCGTCAGGACGTGTCGGAGAAATACGTGAAGAACACCCTCAAAAGCACCAAGGTGAACACCGACGTTACGGCAAGCTACACCGCACAGGACTGGGAGGGCTTCAAGGAACTCGTGGCAGCGTCTAACCTCCAGGACAAGGACGTTATCCTGCGCGTGCTCTCGATGTACCAGGACCCGCAGGAGCGCGAGACGCAAATCCGCAATATGTCGGCCGGCTTCCGTGAACTCGCCGACGGCATCCTGCCCGAACTGCGCCGCTCTCGCCTGACAATCAACTACGAGACGATTGGCCGCAGCGACGAACAGATCAAGCAGCAGTACAGCGAAGACCCCACCAAACTCAGCGTGGACGAGCTTCTCTATAACGCCAACCTCGAAAGCAACGCCGACGCAAAGGAGGCTATCTACAAGAAGACCGCGGAACTCTATCCCAACGACAGCCGCGCCTATAACAACGTGGCGGCTCTCGAACTCGCCAAGGGCAACAACGCCGAGGCGCAGAAATACCTCGACAAGGCTCTCGCCGTGGGCGGCAACACAGCCGAGGCCAACGCCAACAAGGGACTTCTGGCTCTCCTCGACGGCAACACGTCGGAGGCCCAGAACTATATCGCCAAGGCAAGCGGCGCCAACAACCTGAACCAGGCAGTGGGCGCGCTCAACATCGCCAACGGCAAGTACGCACAGGCTGAGGAGGCCCTAAAGGGACAGAACAACAACACCGCGGCTCTGGCGCAGATTCTGAACAAGAACTACGCCGCGGCGCAGAACACCCTCGCCAACGTGAAGAACAAGAACGCCATGACGGACTACCTGAGCGCAATCCTCAACGCACGTCAGGGCAACAACAGCGCGGCTTCCTCTTATCTTGAGAGCGCGCTGCAGAAAGACCCGACCCTCGCGAAGAACGCCGCTTACGACCTCGAGTTCAAGAACTTGAAATAAGTGACTGCGACAGGGAAAGGTTTTGGAATAAAGTCTGAAAATTAACGATAATACAACAGGAGGGGGCTGCCGATAACGCTATTGGCCAAGCCCTCTCTTGCTTTTTTGCGAATGAAGAAGATACTTACAGCCATCGCCGCCGCCTTGACGCTCGCGGCTTGCGGAACGCCCGACGGGTATTTCACCATCGAGGGACGCTTCCTCAACATGAACCAGGGGGAAATCTACGTTTACAGCCCCGACGGCGTGATCAACGGCATCGACACCATGAAGGTGAACGGCGGACGCTTCGCCATGAAGATACCGTGCGCCAGGCAGGGAACGCTCATCCTCGTGTTCCCCAACTTCTCCCGGCAGCCTGTCTTCGCGCAGTCGGGCGAGGGCGTGGACATCAAGGCCAACGCCTCGCACCTGAAGGAAATGGAGGTGAAGGGAACCGACGACAACGAGCTGATGACCGCCTTCCGCCTCGCCACGGCAAACGCCTCGCCGCCCGAAACGGAGAAGATTGCCGAGAACTACATCCGCGACAACGCCGCCTCGCCGGTGGCTACGTATCTCATAGGCAGATATTTCGCCATTGGCGGCAACGTGGCTAACCTGAAAAAGGCGCGGCAGTTGCTCGCCGTGGTTGATGCGGAGCAGCCCAAGAGCGGCAGCGTGGCGCGGCTGAAACGCCATGTCGCCATGATGCTCTCCGCCAACAAGGGCGATATGCTGCCGCAGTTCTCCGCCAAGACCACCGGCGGAAAGGCTGTCTCCGCCGCCTCGCTGAGGGGCAAGACCGCCATAATAGCCACGTGGGCGTCGTGGAACAGCGACAGTCAGGGTCTCATGCAGCGCATCAACGCCATTGTAGCCACCCACGGCGGCAGTGTAGAGGCTCTCGGCGTGTGTCTCGACGCCAGCGCGCAGGACTGCGACAAGTCGTCCCAGATGCTCGGCTTCACCGTCCCCAGCGTGTGCGACGGCAAGCTCTTCGACAGTCCCCTCCTCCACACCCTCGGCTTCCACTCCGTCGGCGATGTCATCGTTGTCAGCCCTTCGGGCAAAATCCTCGCCCGCGGCGTGTCGGCGGATGAATTGGAGAAAATGCTTGCCAAGTAACTCAATAGACTTCTCGGACAGCTCGGACTTCTCAGACTTCTCAGACAGTTCTGATGCCTCCGAGAAGTCTGAGTTGTCAGAGCAGTCTGAGCCGTCCGAGTTGTCCGAGTTGTCCTGTTCTTCAACACCCCCCTATTTCAAAAAAATAATGACATACCGGGTTACGATACACATTATTTGCTAACTTTGCATCGCATATATTATAAGGTATCAGAAAAATAGTAACAACGACATGAAGAAACTTTTACTCACACTCTGCCTGTTGCTTTCGGCCACGGCGAGTTTCGCTTACAGCGAAGAACTGGGCGTTTACAACAAGGTGCTCATCAAAAACACTTTCTGGCGGTATGACTTCCGCTATGAGACGAAAGACCTCGACGGGAAACCCGTGGTGCTCTCGGCAGCCATTTTCATGCACAAAGACCTGGAGTCGAAGAAAAAAGACGGCAAGGGCTGCATACTGCTCAACCACTACACCATAACAAACGACGCCGACCGCCCCACCGCCGTGAGCGAACTCCCCACCATGGAGGGAACGCTTCAGGCACTAAAGTATTTCGTGATTGAGTCCGACGGCATCGGCTTCGGCAACACCGTGGACCGTCCGCAGCCCTACCTCCAGGGCCGCACGCTCGCCAAGGCGTACATCGACGCTTTCCTCGCCGGACGCAAAATCCTCGACGAATTGGGGTTCGTCTACGGCGACGCGGTGGTCAACATGGGCTACTCGCAGGGCGGCTACGTGGGAACGTGGGTGGACCGCATGGTGGCTGAGGGCTACCGCGGCGACGAACTGCCCCGAATCAATTACAGCTTCCTCGGCGCAGGGTCCTACGACATCTGGTCCACCTACATGGACATCATCAAGGAGACCGTGACCCACTATCCCGTGGCTTTGCCCCTCGTGCTTTGGGACATCGTGAACGACAAGACCACCGGAGTGCAGTATGAGGACGTGCTCACCAAGAGCTACCTCGAAAAGATTTCTGAGTGGTTCGACGACAAGACCCACAGCACCGACTCCATCAACGCCATGGCGTTCCGCCTCTACAACACCACCGAGGACGAGGGCATCAGCACCAGTCTGCTGTTCACATCGCTGGTGTGGAACCCCAACAGCGACATCGTGCAGAACCGCATTAAGCCGTGGATGGAAGAACACTCCACCACCTACGGCGACTGGGCGCCGGTGAACACCGACACCATAACCTTCGTCCATTCCCGCACCGACGAGGTGGTGGCTCCCGTGAACGCTTACAGCATTTCGGAGTTCTACAAGAAGAACGGCTACACCAGCTTCGACGTGGACAGCACCTTTACCGGCAAGCACACGCCTGTCGGCACGGAATACCTGAAGAAAGCCCTCA
>CAVHWJ010000104.1:5032-8376 GCA_963639565.1 uncultured Prevotella sp.
GAAAAGTGAAACTTTTTATGCTTTTATTTGCGGAAAAGTAAAAGAAAAACTACTTTTGCACCCAAGAATATACGTATTACGAATTTTGCTCAAAAACTCATGAGAACTTTCAAATCATTCAGTTTGCGCAAGATGAGCAAGGGATTGCTTGTCCTGACAATGTTCCTTTTCGCTGCCGCGCAGAACATCAGCGCACAGCTCCCGTCGTTCAAAATCAAGACCATCGACGGCAAGACCATCGACACCGCCACACTTTCAAACGACGGAAAACCGTTCATCATCGACTTCTTCGCCACATGGTGCAAGCCCTGCAACCGCGAACTCAGCGCAATCAGCGACGTGTATGAAGACTGGCAGAAGGAGACCGGCGTGAAGCTCTATGCCGTGTCTATCGACAAGGCGCAGAACGCCAACAAGGTGAAGCCCCTCGTGGACCAGAACGGCTGGCCTTACGAAGTGCTGCTCGACGTGAACTCCGACTTCCGCAAGTCGTTCGGCGGCGAGATGATTCCCTTTGTAATCATCTGCGACGGCAACGGCAAAATCGTTTACAAGCACAACGGATATACCGAGGGCGCGGAGCAGGAAATCATCGCCAAGGTGAAGGAACTCATCGCGAAATAAAATCGCCGAATATCCGCGGAGCGACGTAAAAGAAGACTCCAAAGAAACAACGAAAAGTTATTTATGAAACCAAGAATATTCTTCTCCCTTGCCGCGGCGCTCGCCGCCACGGGGGCGATGGCGCAGGAGAACACCGGCGACGGCGACAAGTTCACCGTGAGCGGAAGCATCCAGAGCGACATCCTCATCCCGCAGGAAGACGAGGCCATAGGCACGGACAAGTACAACGAGTGGGCGCTCACTAACACATACGCCGACATCGCCGGGCGCAGCAAGCACCTCGACGCCGGACTGCGTTTCGAGTTCAACCGCTTCCCCCTACCCGGCTACGCCAGAGAACCCGAACAGGGCTTCAAGGGCTACGGCTTCTCCAATTTCTACATCAAGACACATTTCGACAACTGGGACCTCACGCTCGGCACCTTCTATGAGCAGTTCGGTTCGGGCTTCATCCTGCGCACCTACGAGGAGCGCAGCCTGGGCATCGACAACTCCCTGCTCGGCGGCCGCCTCGTTATCCGCCCCGTGAAGGGCGTACAGATAAAGGCTCTCTCGGGCAAGCAGCGCCACTACTGGAAGTGGAACGACGCTTGGATAAGCGGCGGCGACCTGGAACTGAGCTTCGACCAGTGGTTCAAGTCGATGCGGGAGCACAACACCTACCTCACGCTCGGCGCGTCGTGGGTGAACAAATACCAGTCTACCAAGGACGAGAACATCATGGCCGACGCCACCCACAAGATCAACCTGCCCAGCAACGTGAACGCCTTTGACGTGAGGGCTAACCTCCAGACGGGCGACTTCAGCGTGTTGGCGGAATACGCGTGGAAGACCGACGACCCGACCTACGACCGCCTCTATCCCTACATCTACCGCAAGGGAACGGTGGCGATGCTCTCCACCTCGTATTCGCGCAACGGACTGAGCGTCTTGCTCCAGGCCAAGCGCAGCGACAACATGACGTTCCGCAGCGACCGCAACGTGCAGGGCATATCGTCGTTCATCAACAACCTCCCGGCGTTCACGCAGGACCAGACCTACGCCCTCGCAGCCCTCTACCCCTATGCCACGCAGCCTAACGGCGAGTGGGCCTATCAGGCGGAGTTCGGTTACAGGTTCAAGAAGGGTTCGTTCCTCGGCGGCAAATACGGCACCAGCGTGAAGGTGAATTTCTCCCACGTGCATAGCATCGACCGCAACGACCACACCAACGGCGGCTCCGCAGTGGGCACCGACGGCTACGGCTCGGCGTTCTGGAAATGGGGCAAGGACATGTATTACCAGGACTTGGACGTGCATATCGACAAGAAGTTCTCGCGTTCGTTCACCCTCAACCTCATGTACATGAACCAGTTTTACAACAAGTCGGTCGTAGAGGGCGAGGGCGGAATGGTACACTCCAACATCGTGGTGGCTGACGCCAAATACCGCTTCAACAACAAGCTCACGCTGAGGGGCGAGGCGCAGTATCTCGCCACCAAGGACGACGAGGGCGACTGGGTTTACGGCCTTCTCGAACTCTCCGTGCTGCCCCACTGGATGTTCACCGTGTCTGACATGTACAACTGCGGCGTGAGCAAGCTCCACTACTACCAGGGCCTCGTGACGTTCAACGCCGGGGCGCACCGCCTGCAGCTCGGCTACGGCCGCACCCGCGCCGGCTACAACTGCTCCGGCGGCGTGTGCCGCATGGTGCCGGCGAGCAAGGGCTTCACACTGTCGTACAACTACAATTTCTAAGGCAAAATGAAATCTATAAAGAACATATACAACTCCCTCCCGGGCAAACTGATGAAGGTGGCGGCGGGCGCGGCGGCTCTGCTGTCGGTGGCTTCATGCACCAACATCGACAAGGACGAGAGGCTCATCTACGTGAAGCCGGCAGAGGTGAAGAAACACGTGCTCATCGAGGACTTCACCGGCCAGCGTTGCGTGAACTGCCCCAACGCCGCCGACAAGATCAAGGAGCTGCAGAATACTTACGGCGAGGAGAACATCATCGCAGTGGGCATCTACGGCGGCGACTTCGGCTACACCACGATTGCCGAGGGACGGCAGCCGCTGTCGCTCACCACAGAGGACGGCAACTCGTATTACACCACGTGGAACGTGAAGGCGCAGCCCAGCGGTATGATTGACCGCTACGGCGGACAGGTGTTGAGCAACATCGCCTACTGGACGGCCTACGTGCAGGGAACCATAGCCATGGACCCCACGGTGATGATTGTGCCGACTACGCAGTATGACGCCTCGGCGCGCAGCCTGAAGGTGGACGTGGAGGTTGCCGGACTGAAGACCCTCAGCGGCGCGAAGCTCCAGGTGTGGCTCGTGGAAGACGGCATCGTGGACATGCAGTATATGCCCAACGGTTCGGTGAACAACGAATACGTACACAACCACGTGTTCCGCGCCACAATGACCGCCGTGAACGGCGACGACATCAATGTGGTGGAGAATGGCGACGTGAAGAAATCATACACCATCACGCTCAAAGAGGGCTGGAAGCCCGAGAACATGAGTGTCGTGGCGTTCGTCTTCACCGGCGACGGCGTGCAGCAGACGGAGAAAGTGGCAGTAACGAAATGACAACAAATATAAAAAGGTAAAAAGATTATGACTATAAAGACATTATTCGCGACTGCCGCAATGGCGGTGTTCGCGTCGGGCGCAATGGCGCAGACCGACCTCGAGACTTTCAGGTTCGTGGACAAAAACGGCAA
>CAVHWJ010000105.1:0-8369 GCA_963639565.1 uncultured Prevotella sp.
ACAGGATAATCTATGTTCAAAGACTTTGAACTTAAATACAAAGACTTTGAACATAAGTTCAAAGACGCTGAACATAAGTTCAAAGACTTTGAACTTAACTTTTCCGATAGCTTTGGCGGGTTTAAATGGCAGGGCAGTGTGAGCAAAACAACAAAAAAACTGCGTTTCGCTTGGTTTGTCGGAAAAAATAAGTAATTTTGTTGTGACTACTAAGTTATTGACATAAGGCGCGGCTCTTTTCTTTGGCGCGCCGAAAAGGAAAAACTGGACATGAACAACTTTTTTGACACTATAACGGTGGCGGAGACGAAGCGCAAATACTGCGGCCCGTCGATCGACGACGACCTGCTGCTACTCCCCGAGTTCGGCGAACTGCCCACCATGCCCGACGAGGCGCGCCGCATGGGCTGCATCCTCGTGGGACTGTGCCTCTGCGGCACCGCGAGCTACACCCTCGACACGGAGGAGCGCGCGGTGAAGGCCAACGACGTGATAATCATCAGCGAGGGACAGGTGGTGAACAACAGCAGCCTTAGCTCCGACTTCAGCGGCATCGCCATAATGATGTCGGAAAACTTCTTCAACGAGGTGGTGCAGGGAGTACACGACCTCTCGTCGCTCTTCCTCTTCTCGCGCAGCCACCCCGTGTTCGGTCTCAGGGCAGACGAGGCTGACAACATCATCACCTATTTCCGCATGATACAGCACAAGGTGGAGACAATAAACCACCACTTCCGCCGCGACGTGGTGCGCTCGCTCATGGCGGCGATGATCTACGACATCAGCCACGTGATGTATGGCGTGAGGAACGCGGGACAGGTGAAGCAGACGCGCGCCGAGGCTCTCTTCACGGAGTTCATAAGGCTCGTGGAGCAGAATTTCCGCACGGAACGCCGCGTGTCGTGGTACGGCGAGCAGATGTGCATCACGCCGAAATACCTTTCGGAGATAGTGAAGACGGTGAGCTGCCGCACGCCCAACGAATGGATAGACAAATACGTGACGCTCGAACTGCGCGTGCAGCTCAAGAACACGTCGAAGAGCATAAAGGAGATTTCGGAAGACCTGCATTTCCCCAACCAGTCGTTCCTCGGCAAATATTTCAAGGAACACGTGGGGCTTTCGCCGTCGGCTTACCGAAAGAAATGACGGCTTTAGGCGGCAAAGGCTAAAGGCGTTCAGCCATTGGAGGGGCTATCGGCGGATATTCGCCGCCAGCTCCTCCAATTCTTTGTACCACTCCTCGCCGAACCGCCTTATCAGCGGTTCGCGGAGGAACTTGTAGACGGGCAGCCCTAATTCCCTGCCCTTTTTCACCGCGTCGCGGCACACGTCCCAGCGGTTATAGTTAAGCCCCACCAGTCCGTTGCTCAGTTTTTTCTCGCGGATAGGGTAGAGGGAGCAGCTTATGGGCTTGCACATATCTTTCAGTCTGCCGCCGCGCCACTCCTTTTCGAGCGCGCAGAGGCAGCAGCCGTTGTCGTAGCACGTGAAAACGCAGTCCTTTCCCCCCACGATACTCGTAACGAGGTCGCCGTCGCGGTCGGTGTAAGCCACGCCCTGGCGGTCGATAACGGCCTGGGCCTGGGCCGACAGTCCGTTCCACACGGTGTCGAGCGAGTTTTCAATGGCGGCGATTTCTTCGAGGGTGACGGGCGCGCCGGCGTCGCCCTCAACGCAGCAGATGCCGTGGCACGCGTCGAGGTCGCAGCAGAAATGTTCTGTGATGATGTCGGGCGAAAGGAGTACTTCGCCAAGTTGGAGGATGGGGAGCATAGTTTTCTTTTAAATTCAATCACCATTTTATTGTTTCAATCCCATTCCCTTCGAGATACTCGTTGCACTTCGAGAAATGGTGGTTTCCGAACCACCCTCCGCGGTTGGCGGAGAGGGGAGAGGGGTGTGCCGACTCCAGCACGAGGTGGCGGGAGCGGTCGATGAGGCGCGCCTTGCTCTTGGCGTAGCCGCCCCACAGGATGAAGACGATATGGTCGCGGTCGCGGTTGAGGGCTGAAATGGCTGCGTCGGTGAACGTCTCCCAGCCGCGCCGCTGGTGGCTCGCCGCCTGGTGCGCCCTCACGGTGAGCGTGGCGTTGAGGAGCAGCACACCCTGCCGCGCCCAGCGGGAGAGGTCGCCGGAAGAGGGCGGCGGAGTGCCGAGGTCGAGCTGTATCTCCTTGAAGATGTTTTGCAGCGAGGGAGGGAACGGCGTGCCTTCCGCCACCGAGAAGCTCAGGCCGAGGGCCTGTCCCGGTTCGTGGTAAGGATCCTGGCCTATTATCACCGCCTTAACGCTGTCGAAGGGACACAGGTTGAAGGCGTTGAAGATAAGGTTGCCCGGAGGGTAACACGTGTGGGCGGCGTATTCCTCGCGCACAAAGGCGGCGAGGGCGGCGAAATACGGCTTTGAGAACTCCGCCGACAGGTGTTCTTTCCACGAGGGGTCAATCTTCACGTCCATTTTTCTGTTTCGCTTATATATTATAAGAGGTGTTTTCTTCGCGGCTTCCGCCATGACGCTTGCCACGGCTTTCGCCACAACAAAAGTACGAAGAAAATCGCTCACAGCCTACTTTCTTCCCAAAAAACACAGGAGGCGTTGCGTAAGTAAGATAATTTTTCGTAGATTTGCACGATTATATGCGATAATGACAAAGCACGGAAAACGAAATACACGGAAATGAAAAAGATACTTTACGCCCTTATCCTGCTCATGGCGGTGACCGCAGCCAAGGCGCAGGACGACGCCGACCACAACTTCAAGGTGTCGAAGAATATCGAGGTGTTCAACAACATCTACCGTTACCTCGACATGATTTACGTGGACACCCTCGACGCCGACGACGTGGTGGGCAACGGCATACGCGGGATGCTCAACTCCCTCGACCCATACACCGAATATTACCCCGAGAGCGAGACCAACAGGCTCAAGAAGATGCTCACAGGCAAATACGTGGGCATCGGCGCGATGATACGCCAGAACATGAAACTGGGCAGGGTGGTGATAGACGAACCGTATGAGGGCAGTCCCGCGGCGGAGGCCGGACTGAAGAAGGGCGACATCATCCTGAGCATCGACGACACCACGATGACCGACAAGAACACAGCCTACGTAAGCTCCCACCTGCGCGGCGACCCCGGCACCACTTTTCTCTTGAAGATAAAACGCCCCTCCACGGGCAAGAAGATGCAGATGCGCATCACGCGCCGCGCCATAACGCTGCCCTATCTGCCGTATTACGGGCTGCGCCCCGACAGCATCGGGTATATCAACCTCAACAGTTTCACCGACGAGTGCTCAAAGGACGTGCGCCGCGCGTTCATCGACATGAAGCACCGCGGGATGAAAGCCCTCGTGCTCGACCTGAGGGGCAACGGCGGAGGGTCGGTGAGCGAGGCGGTGAAGATCGTCAATATGTTCGTGCCTAAGGACATCACCCTCGTTAGGACGCGCGGCAAGATGAAGCGCATGAACTCCGACTACAAGACCACCGTGGAGCCGATAGACACCGTGATGCCCATTGTGGTGATGGTGAACGGCGAGACGGCCTCGGCGAGCGAGATAACCTCCGGCGGACTGCAAGACCTGGACCGCGCCGTGGTGCTCGGCACGCGCACCTACGGCAAGGGACTTGTGCAGGTGCCGGTGGACCTGCCGTATAACGGACAGCTCAAGCTCACCACCGGAAAATACTACATCCCCAGCAACCGCTGCATACAGGCCATTAACTACCGCCACGCCCGCGGCGGATACACGGAGCACATCCCCGACAGCCTCACAAAGGTGTTCTACACCCGCAACGGACGCGAGGTGCGCGACGGCGGCGGCATAAAGCCCGACATAGAGGTGAAGCCCGACTCGCTGCCGAACATCGCCTACTACCTGAGCGTGAGCGGACTGGACTCCACCGAGGTGATGCTCGACTACGAGATTGACTACATAGCGCGCCACGCCACCATACCGGCGGCCGGCAAGTTCGAGATAACCGACGAGGAGTATGCCGACTTCAAACGCCGCGTTTTGGAGAGCGGTTTCAAATACGACGCGGAGAGCGGAAAGGAACTCGACCGCCTGAAGCAGCTCGCAAAGTTCGAGGGCTACTACGACGACGCGAAGCCCGAGTTTGACGCACTGGAAAAGAAACTGAAGCACAACCTCGCCACCGACCTCGACCGCAACAAGCAGGTGATCAAGCAGATACTCCAGTCGGACATCGTGGCGGCATACTACTACCAGGCCGGGGCGATAGAGAACAACCTCAACACCGACAAGCAGATGATAGAGGCTTGCCGCTTGCTCAACAGTCCGCAGGAATACACAAAGCTGCTGATGCCTAAGGGAGGGAAATGATTTTGACACCACGACGTTAAAAACCGTTGTGTTATACATATATTGTGACAAAATAAATTTATGAAAAATTCGTGGTTAATTTATGGCAATTCGTGTAGAAAGAAAATATGTTTTTGTTGAACATAAATTCTCACGAATTAACCATGAATTTATCATAAATTAGGTGTACAAGGCAAACATAACATAGAATGTGTTGTCTTTGTGTTTATGTCATTTTATTTTTTCGCTGTCACTATAGTTGCATTGTTAAAAAACTTTGCTATCTTTGCAGAATACAAGACGCCCGGGACACGGCGGCACAGAGCCGCGCGCAAGCAAGGCGGCGGATAAAACAGGAACATTATGCAGACAAACAGCCATCTGTCAGTCTTGGTACACGACCAGGCAAAGAAATACGGCGACCGCGAGGCCCTGATATACAGGGAATTCGGGAGCAGGAAATGGAAAACACGGTCATGGAACGACTTTTCGCTCAACGTGAAAATCGTGTCGAGCGCGTTGCTCAACCTCGGCGTGAAACCGCAGGAAAACATCGGCATATTCTCGCAGAACTCCGTGCAGTACATCTTCACCGATTTCGGAGCGTGGGGCGTGCGCGCCGTCACGATACCGTTCTATGCCACGAGCAGCGAGCAGCAGATACAGTTCATGATCAACGACGCCAAGGTGCGCTTCCTTTTCGTGGGCCAGCAGGAGCAGTACGACAAGGCCCACCGCACGCTCGCCCACTGTCCCACGCTGGAGCGCGTGATAATCTTCGACCGCACGGTGAAGATAAACCCCAACGACCCCAACGCCATGTATTTCGACGACTTCATGAAGCTCGGCGAAAACCTGCCGCGGCAGACCGAGGTGGAGGCTCTCTACAAACAGGCCAACTGGGACGACCTCGCCAACATCCTCTACACCAGCGGCACCACGGGCGACAGCAAGGGCGTGATGCTCAGTCACTTGCAATACCACGCAGCACTTGAGGCCAACGACCGCGCCGTTCACGTTACGGAGCGCGACCGCATAATGAATTTCCTGCCCTACGCCCACATCTTCGAGAAAGGATGGACGCTGCTCTGCCTCTCTGAGGGCGCGACGCTGATAGTGAACACCGACCCGAGGGAGATACAGCAGTCGATGCGCGAGACGCACCCCACGAGCATGTGCGCCGTGCCGCGCTTTTGGGAAAAGGTCTACGCCGGCGTGCAGGAACAGATAGACAACGCCGGGGCGGTGCAGCGCCGCCTCTTCCTCCGCGCACTCGCCGTGGGAAGGAAGCACAACATAGAATACCTCAGCCGCGGCAAGCGTCCGCCGCTCCCGCTGCACTTGGAATACGAGATGTACAACAGGACACTGTTCAGTCTCGTGCGCCGCGAGCTCGGGCTGGAGCGCACAAACATCTTCCCGACCGCCGGCGCCACGGTGTCGTCGCACGTGGAGGAGTTCGTACACGCCATCGGGCTGAACATGGTGGTGGGCTACGGACTGACGGAGAGCCTTGCCACCGTGTCGTGCGACCGCGTGGGCGAGCAGCCATATACCGTAGGCTCCGTGGGCAGACCCATACATAACATAAAGGTGAAGATAAGCGACGAGGGCGAGATATGCCTGAAGGGCGACACCATAACGAAGGGCTACTACAACAGGCCCGACATCACGGCGCAGTCGTTCGACAGCGAGGGATATTTCAAGACCGGCGATTCGGGCTACCTAAAGGGCGGCGAACTCTTCCTGAAAGACCGCATAAAGGACCTCTTCAAGACCTCCAACGGCAAGTACATCGCGCCGCAGATGATAGAGGCGAAGCTCCTCGTGGACAAGTTCATCGACCAGATAGTGATAATCGCCGACCGCCGCAAGTTCGTTTCCGCCCTCATCATCCCCGAATACAAAGCCTTAGAGGAATACGCCAAGGCCAACGGCATAGAGCATGCCGACCGCGCCGCGCTCTGCGCCAATCCCGCGGTTCACAAGATGATAGAGGAGCGCATCGTGACCCTGCAGCAGCAGCTCGCCCACTACGAACAGGTGAAACGCTTCACCCTGCTCCCCAAGCCGTTCACTATGGAGAGCGGCGAGCTGACGAACACGCTGAAGATGAGGCGAAAGGTGATCAACGAACATTACATGACGGAGATAGACAAGATGTACGAGGAATAACCCCCTCACCCCAAATTCCACACTAAAATAAAGATGATAACTCAGGAACAACTGAAAGACGTGTTGGAGCGCACGGAAGCACTCCACAGGTATCTCGACATAGACAAGAAGAAAGTAGAGTTCGAAGAAGAACAGCTGCGCACGCAGGCCCCCGACTTCTGGGACGACCCCAAGAGGGCGCAGGAACAGATGAAGAAGGTGAAGGGCATAGAGAAATGGCTCACCGGCTACAAGGAGGTGCGCACGCTCGCCGACGAGCTGCAGCTCGCCTTCGACTTCTACCACGACGACATGGTGACCGAAGAGGAGGTGGACCAGGACTATGCCAACGCCCTGAAGGCGATAGAGAACCTGGAGCTGAAGAACATGCTGCGCCAGAAGGAAGACCCTATGGACTGCGTGCTGAAGATAAACTCCGGGGCCGGCGGCACGGAGAGCCAGGACTGGGCGTCGATGCTCATGCGTATGTATATGCGCTGGGCTGAGGCTCACGGGCACAAGGTGACGGTGAGCGACCTGCAGGACGGCGACGAGGCCGGAATAAAGAGCGTCACCATGGAGATTGAGGGCGGCGAATACGCCTACGGCTACCTCAAGAGCGAGAACGGCGTTCACCGTCTCGTCAGGGTGTCGCCCTTCAACGCGCAGGGCAAGCGCATGACGAGCTTCGCCAGCGTTTTCGTGTCGCCCCTCGTGGACGACACAATCGAGGTGTTCGTGGACCCCTCGAAGGTGAGCTGGGACCTCTTCCGCAGCGGCGGAGCCGGCGGACAGAACGTGAACAAGGTGGAAACGGGCGTGCGTCTGCGCTACCAGTACACCGACCCCGACACGGGCGAGGAGGAGGAAATCCTCATCGAGAACACCGAGAGCCGCAAGCAGCTCGAAAACCGCAACAACGCCATGAGGCTCCTCAAGTCGCAGCTCTACGACCGCGCCATGAAGAAACGCCTTGAGGCACAGGCGAAGATAGAGGCCGGCAAGAAGAAGATAGAGTGGGGCAGCCAGATACGCAGCTACGTCTTCGACGACCGCCGCGTGAAGGACCACCGCACCAATTACCAGACATCCGACGTGGACGCGGTGATGGACGGCAAGATCGACGGCTTCATAAAGGCGTATCTCATGGAGTTCCCCGTGAACGACGAAGAACAATAGTATAATAATCAACTACTGACAATAAATAAAATCTTTACTATGAGCAACAAGAAGAATGGAAAGGCACGCCGCGAACGCTATCAGGAGCAGCAGGCGAAGAAAGGGGCTAAAGTGTTCAACTGGATTGTGGCGCTGCTCATAATAGTGGCGATAATCTTCGTGGCGATCTACTCCACACAGGGATAGACAACAATGAGCGGACTGGAAATAGAGAGGAAATTCCTCGTACACAAGCGGGGGGAGGAATACAAGCGTCAGGCGTTTTCCTCCTCGCGCATCAAGCAGGGCTATATCAGCAGCGCGCGCGGCAGGACGGTGCGCGTGAGGATTCGTGACGGCCAGGGCTACCTCACAATAAAGGGACCCTCGGGGCTTGGCGGCATCACACGCTACGAGTTCGAGAAGGAGATAACGCCCGAAGAGGCGGAACAGCTGATGCGCATCTGCGAACCGGGCATCATCGACAAGACACGCTATCTCGTGAAATGCGGCAGCCACACGTTTGAGGTGGACGAGTTCTATGGCGACAACCAGGGGCTTGTCATGGCTGAGGTGGAACTCGGCAGTGAGGATGAGCCATACGAAAAGCCCCCGTTCATAGCGCAGGAGGTGACGGGCGACCGCCGCTTCTACAACTCATGCCTCCGTCAGATGCCCTTCGCCGTGTGGAAACACCAGCTGCCCGAAGAATTCCGCTGACGCATGA
>CAVHWJ010000106.1:0-5969 GCA_963639565.1 uncultured Prevotella sp.
GGGTTATCATGCGGCGTATCACGTTGGCGTTGTAGAGAATCCCCGACCCTGCCGCCTGTCGCAACACCTCGTTCATGTCCGCCGAGTACATATCCAACCCGTAAGCCCCTGCAATCATGTCGCCCATGAGAGCCGGCGACTCCTCCTCGCCCACCGGCGGCAGCTGCGCGCGGTCGCCCACGAGCATCAGGCGGCAGTTGTCCCCGGCGTAGACATATTCCATGAGGTCGTCGAGCAGACAGCCGCTGCCGAACTGTCCGCCGCCCGACAGCCCACCGCCGTTAGACACCATCGAAGCCTCGTCCACCACGAAGAGCGTGTCGCGGTGGCGGTTGAAGTTGAGGTTGAAGCCCGTCATGTCGCCGGTGAAAGTCTTTTGGCGGTATATCCACCTGTGAATTGTGAACGCCGGCAGTCCCGCGTTCACCGACAGCACCTTGGCGGCGCGCCCCGTGGGGGCAAGCATCACCACCTTCTGCCGCAGGGCGACGAGAGTCTGTATCATGGCGGCGGAGAGCGATGTCTTACCAGTTCCCGCCGAACCGCACAGCACCATTGCCGGACGGTCGGCGCGGCTCGCCATGAAGCGGCAGAACGTGCGCACGGCGAGAGCCTGGTCGGCCGTGGGGGCGAAGCCGAACCTCGCCACTATCATTTGATAAAACTCTTCTCCCGACATTATAATTTAATCCAAACCTTTGATATTACGGATAAATGCCGTAAATTTGCATCTATCGGCAACTCTTGCCACAAAAGTAAACAAAAGATTTCTGCAAGACAAGGGATATATGATAAAAATCAAGATAAACCATATTCTCTCCGCCTTCGCCGCGGTGCTTTTCGCGCTGTGCGTGGCGAGCGTCTACTCGCCGGTGCATTTCGACGGGGCGCGGCAGAAGCGCGAGACGGCGGTGAAGGAACGGCTCACGGCGATAAGGAAAGCCGAGGAGCTGTTCCGCAAGAAGAACGGCACCTACGCCGGGAGCTTCGCCCAGCTCGCCTCGCAGGGATTCCTCGCCGACTCGATGAAATACATACCCTACGGCGAGGGCGAAGCCTTTGAACTCTCAGCCACGGTAATCCGCGGCGCGACAGGGAGCATGACACCGCTGATGGAATGTGGGGCCACGTATGGGGCATACCTCAAGGGGCTTGACGAGAACCGCATAAAGGAGATTACGGAGGAAGCTGACGGAAGGGGCGAATACCCCGGACTGAAAATAGGAGACACTACAACACCAAACGACAATGCCGGAAACTGGGAATAACACAGCATACAGAGACGGGAAACTGACGATAAGAGTGGGACAGAACTCGCTTGACTTCGCCTTCGACAGGGAGGGCGACGGCAACTACACGTTCGTGCCTTACAAGACGAAAAACGGAATCTCCATGGCCGCCAACCTGAGGGAGGCTCTCAGGGAGGGGACGGTGGAGCCGGGACGGTGGCGCAAGGTGCAGGTGCTCATAGACTCGCCCGTGGTGATGGTGCCAATCGACGAATACAGCGAGCAGAACAAGGAGCTGCTCTACAACTACACGGTGACGGGGCAGGAGACGAAGGCCGTGCTTGCCACCATACTGCCGGCGGTGAACGCCGTGGCACTCTATGCCATGAGCAAAGACCTGAGGCTCGTGCTCACCGACAATTTCCAGGACATCAAAATACACCCCCTTTGCGCCTCGCTGTGGCAGTATCTCCAGCGCAGGAGCCAGGCCGGGCAGAACGAGAAGCTATACTGCTATTTCCACGACGGCAAAATCGACGTGTGCAGTTTCCGCAAAAACCGTTTCAGATACGCCAACGCGTTCCCTGCCACACACACGGGCGACGTGGCGTATTTCCTGGTTTCGGCGTGGAAGAACCTCAACATGAACGCGGAGAGCGACGAGATCTATCTGCTCGGGCAATACCCCGAATACGACAAGCTGACGGAGACGCTGAGGAAATACGTGGACAACGTTTACCGCGTGAGGGCTTCCGCCGATTTCAACCGTCACCCCCTCACCAAGGAGGAGGGAATACAGTTTGACCTGATAACCACACTACTATAACGACAAGGCAAAATGAGAATTATCACCGGCACATACAAAGGCAGACGCTTCGACGTGCCGCGCACCTTCAAGGCGCGGCCCACGACGGATTTCGCCAAGGAAAACATCTTTAATGTAATCAACGGCTACATCGACCTTGACGGCGCGGAGGCTCTCGACCTCTTCTCCGGCACGGGCAGCATATCGCTCGAACTCGTGTCGAGGGGATGCGCAAGGGTGGTGAGCGTGGAGGCCGACCGCGACCATCACGCCTTCATCAAGCAGTGCGTGAACAAGCTCGGCGCCGACAACTGCATCACAATCCGCGGCGACGTGTTCCGCTTCATCAAGGGATGCCGCCAGCAGTTCGACTTCATCTTCGCCGACCCGCCATACGCCCTGCCCGAACTCCACAAGATACCGCAGCTGGTGTTCGCCGCCGGGATGCTGAAAGACGACGGCGTGTTCGTGTTTGAACACGGCAAGAAAGACGACTTCTCCGACGACCCGCACTTCGTGGAGCACCGCGAATACGGCAGCGTGAACTTCACGATATTCAAGAACAGGAAAAGGAAAAACGACGAGTGATTGACCGCGCCACCATAGAAAGGATAAAGGACGCCGCGAACATCTTGGACGTGGTGTCGGAATACGTGTCGCTCAAGAAAGTGGGGGCGAACTACAAGGGCCTGTGCCCGTTCCACAACGAGAAGACCCCCTCGTTCTACGTCTCACCGGCGCGCGGCATCTGCCACTGCTTCTCGTGCGGAAAGTCAGCCACGCCCGTGAGCTTCCTCATGGAACACGAGCAGATGACATACCCCGAAGCCCTGAGGTGGCTCGCCAACAAATACCACATCGAGATACACGAGCGCGAACTGAGCGACGCGGAGAAGCAGGAGCAGAACGACCGCGAGAGCATGTTCATCGTGAACAAGTGGGCGATGGAATATTTCCACGACATACTGCTCAACGACGTGGACGGCAGGGCAATCGGCATGCAGTATTTCCGAAGCCGCGGCTTCCGCGACGACATAATCGAGAAATTCCACCTGGGCTTCGCCCCCACCGAACGCGCCGCCCTCGCCACGGCGGCCAAGGCAAAGGGCTTCAACGAGAAATACCTGCTATCCACCGGACTGTGCTTCAAACGAAACAACGGCGAACTGGTGGACAAATACTCCGGCAGGGTGATGTTCCCGTGGATAGGCGTGAACGGCAACGTGCGCGCCTTCGGCGGACGACTGCTCGACGCGCGCACCAAGGGCGTGCAGCAGAAATACATAAACTCAGCCGACTCGGAGATTTACCACAAGGAGAAGGAACTCTACGGCATCTACCAGGCCAAGAAGGCAATCGCCAAGGAGGACTGCGTGTATATGGTGGAGGGCTACACCGACGTTATCTCCATGCACCAGTGCGGCATAGAGAACGTGGTGGCTAACTCCGGCACCGCCCTGAGTTTCCACCAGATACGTCTGCTCCACCGCTTCACCAACAACATCGTGCTGCTCTACGACGGCGACGCGGCCGGCATCCACGCCGCCATGCGAGGCATCGACATGCTGCTCGCCGAGGCGATGAAGGTGAAGGTGCTGCTGCTGCCCGACGGCGACGACCCCGACAGCTTCGCACGGAAACACACCGCCGACGACTTCCGCCAGTATATCCTCGACCACCAAAAAGACGTGATAGAGTTCAAGACGGAGTTCCTGCTGCGCGGCGTAACAGACCCCATAAAGCGGTCGGAGGCCATCAGCAGCATCGTGAAGAGCATTTCGGTAATCGAGGACCAAATCGTGCGCGCCGCCTATCTCCAGGACACCGCCCACCGCATCGGTATGAACGAGGCGACGCTCATCGCCACCATGAACAAGTTTATACGCAGCGGACAGGACGCGCAGGCCAAGGAACAGCAGCGGCAACAACAGCAAATGGCCGCACAGCCGGGCGCGCAGCCCGAACCGCTACGCCCCGACACTCCGCAGCAACAGGCGCGCAAGGTGGAGCAGATGCTGATACAGGCGGTGGTGAGACACGGCGAACAGGTTATCTACGACAACGTGGAGACCGCCGACGGCGGTACGACGACGCTCAACGTGGCACAGTATATCAGCTACGACCTCGGGGCGGACAGCCTGGAGTTCTCACTGCCGATATACAACAAAATTCTCCAGGAGGCGGTGGAACACAGCGGCGACCCGGACTTCAAGGCGGAAAGCTATTTCACGCAACACCCCGACATAGAGATAAGCAAGGTCGCCACGGAGATGTCCACCGACAAGTTCCAGCTGCGCAAGGGGGCTAAACTGCGCACGGGCGAGGAGGTGCTACGCGAACAGATAATACACCTTGTGCTCGACTTCCGCATGGACTACGTGAAGGGCAAGCTGAAAGACCTGCAGATGCAGATAGCGCGCTGCAAGGGCGACGACGAACGCCTCACCTCGCTCATCAAGGAATACCAGGAGACGCAGACGCTGCGCAACGCCATAGCCAAGGAACTCGGCAGCGAGATAATAGTGTGAGGGGGCAACAGGTATGTGAACGGCAGTTTGAACATAAACGACTAAGGAAAGGACGGCAGCATGGCATACATCTATCTCATAATCGTCATAGTCTATACGGTAATCGTGACCGGCACGGTTATCTCCGTGCTCATGGACAACCGCCAGCCGGTGAAGGCCATGGCATGGGTCATGGCCGTGGCTTTCCTGCCCGTGGTGGGCATCATCCTCTATTTCTTCTTCGGGCAGAACACGAGGAAGGAGAAGCTCATCAGCCAACAGAGCCTCGACCTGCTCACGAAGAGTTCGATGCTCGAGTTCGCCGTGCAGAAAGACCTCGTTATCCCCGAAAACAACAAGATGCTCGTAAAGCTCTTCGCCTCGCAGAACTGGGCGTTGCCGTTCAAGGACAACAGCATCGACATCTTCACCGACGGCTACTCGTTCTTCGCCGAACTCATCAGGACGCTCGGCAAGGCGCGCAGCAGCATACACCTCGACACCTACATCATGGAGGACGACGCGCTGGGCAACCTCATCGCCGACATCCTAATCGACAAGGCCAGGGAGGGCGTGGAGGTGAGGCTCATATACGACGACGTGGGCTGCTGGAACGTGAAGGACTCTTTCTTCGCCCGTATGCGCGACGCCGGCGTAACGGTGATGCCCTTCATGCCGGTGAGGTTCCCGGCCTTCACGAGCAAGGTGAACTACCGCAACCACCGCAAGCTCTGCGTGGTGGACGGCCGCGAGGGGTTCATCGGCGGCATGAACATCGCCAAGCGGTACGTGTCGGGCGACGGTCGGCGCAAGTGGCGCGACACGCACCTGAAATTCCGCGGCGGCGCGGTCTACGCCATACAGAGGGCGTTTCTCGTGGACTGGTATTTCGTGTCGCGCGAGCTGATAACCGACCGCCGCTATTACCCCGAACTGAGCGGCGACATCAAGAACAACATCATCACGCAGATAGTGACGAGCAGTCCCATAAGCCCCTGGCCCGACATCATGCAGGGCTACGTGCGCATACTGCTCGAAGCGAAACACTACGTGTATATCGAGACCCCCTATTTCCTGCCAACCGAAACCGTCATGTCGGCCATGCGCATCGCCGCCCTCGCCGGGGTGGACATCCGCATAATGATTCCGCGCAAGGGCGACGCGAAGTTCGTGGAATGGGCGAGCCGCTCCTACGTGTTCGAGACAATACAGGCCGGCGTGAAGGTCTACCTCTACCGCAAGGGCTTCAACCATTCCAAGATACTCATCTGCGACGACAACATCTGCACGTGCGGTTCGACGAACGTGGACTTCCGCAGTTTCGAGAACAATTTCGAGGCCAACGCCTTTATCTACGACAGGCAGACGGCACTGCGCTTCAAGCAGGTTTTCATGGAGGACATCAAGCGCAGCACCTACGTCACCAAG
>CAVHWJ010000106.1:6691-8321 GCA_963639565.1 uncultured Prevotella sp.
GACTGGACCGAGCAGGATGCTTTCCGCAAGATGGACTCGCTGCTGTCAGCCCCCCACCCTGCCTTCAACTGCGTCTTCGCCCATAACGACCGCATGGCGATGGGGGCGCGCAAGGCGGCGGCGAAACACCGGCTCGACCTCAACGCCATTCACTTCATAGGCATGGACGCGATGCCGCAGGAAGGGGGCGGCATGCAGCTCGTGGACGACGGCGAACTGATGGCCTCGTATATCTACCCCACGCGCGGCGACAAGGTGATGCAACTGGCTATGGACATCCTTGAGGGGAGGAAATACAAGAAGGAGAACCTGCTGTCGTCGGCCCTCGTCACGGCGGACAACGCCAACGTGCTGCTCATGCAGGACGAGGAACTGGAGCGGCAGTCGGACAACCTGCTCTCGCTCCACAGGCGCGTGGAGAAAGCCACCAACGAGTTTGACACCCAGCGCAGCTACCTCTTCATGCTCATCGTGCTCGTCGCGCTGCTCATCACGGCGTGCGCCTTCGTCATTAAGGGCTACATCGCCAAGGCGAAGATAAACCTGAGGCTGAAGGCGAGCATGAACCGGCAGAAGAAGATGACGCAGGACATGGAGGACATGACGCAGAACCAGCTGCGCTTCTTCACCAACATTTCCCACGAACTGCGCACTCCGCTCACGCTTATTTCCGGGCCCGCCGACCAGCTCGCCGAAAACCCTTCCGTCACCGGCGAGGCGCGGCGGCTCGTGGAGATGATACGCCGCAACGTGGGCATACTGACGCAGATGGTGGGCGAGATAATGGAGTTCCGCAAGATACAGAACGACAAGGCGAAACTCTCGCTCAACCGCTTCTCGCTCGCCGACGACCTGCGCACGTGGGCCGAGGATTTCCTCACTGTGGCGGAGCGCAAGCACATACGGCTGAACACCGTAATCAACACCCAAGGCAACGGCATCATCATCGGCGACCGCGAGAAGATTTCCCACATATACTTCAACCTTATGACAAACGCCATAAAGTACACCCCCGCCCGGGGCAGCGTGACCACCGCCCTTGACTATTCCGGCGGCAAGTTCACCGTGTCGGTCAGCGACACCGGCAACGGCATATCGGCGGAGGACTGCAAGCATATCTTCGAGCGGTTCTACCAGGGCAAGGACGCGGTGGGCGGCACGGGCATCGGGTTGGCTATCGTGAAGGCTTACACCGAACTGCACCGTGGGGAGGTGCGCGTGGAGAGCGAACCGGGCAAGGGATGCCGTTTCAGTTTCTCGCTGCCCGAAACACAGCCGGGCTACGACGCTTCGGCTGACAAGGCGGCCGCCGACAAAGCCCCCGAAAAGACCGCCGCGGCGGACAAGACACTGATGCTTGCCGACGACTACACCGTGAAGGACGTTATGGCGGAGCAGAACCTCGCCGCCATAACGGGGACGGAGGACTACGACAGTAACCGTCCGCTGGTTCTCGTAATCGACGACAACGCCGGGATGCGGACTTATCTGAAATCGGTGTTGCAGGGGAAATACAATGTGGTGGAGGCGCAGAACGGCGAGGAGGGCCTTAGGGTGGCGCGCAGGATAGTGCCGCAGATTGTGGTGAGCGACGTGATGATGCCCGTAATGGACGGCATCGAGTTCTGCC
>CAVHWJ010000107.1:0-3357 GCA_963639565.1 uncultured Prevotella sp.
ATTATCGAAGACAACAGAAACAAAATACGGCAATGACAGACAAGACACGTTGGGGGATAGTCTACTGCCCCAAAAAGAACATCTATTCCAGTCCGTCGAAAAGGTGGAACAAGATAGCGCGGAGCCTGAAGGCCAACGGCATCGAATACGATTTCGTGCAGAGCGAGAACAGCGGCAGCGTGACACGGCTGATAAAGATGATGATAGACAACGGCTACAAGACGATAGTAATTGTGGGCGGCGACTCGGCTCTCAACGATGCGGTGAACTGTCTGATGGACACGGACAGGGAACTGAGGGAGTCTATCGCGCTCGGCGTAATCCCCAACGGACTGATGAACGACTTTTCCCACTACTGGGGATTTAAGGAGGGCGACATCGAGCAGACCGTGAAATGGCTGAAAGAAAGGCGCATAAGGAAGATTGACCTGGGCTGCATCAGGTACACTAACAGGGAAGGGGAGAAGTGCCGCCGCTATTTCCTCAACTGCGTGAACATCGGTCTGCTTTCGGCGGTGATGAACCTGAGGAAGCAGACACGCAAGTTCTTGGGTTCGCGAACGTTGTCGTTCATCACCTCAATGGCTCTCATGGTGTTCCAAAGGCTGGAATACAAGATGCACATAAAGATTAACAACGAGACGGTGAAGCGTAAGGTGATGACGGTGTGCGTGGGCAACGCCGAAGGCTACGGACAGACACCGAACGCGGTGCCGTATAACGGACTGCTCGACGTGTCGGTGGTGTATCACCCCGAAATGACACAGCTCTTCGAGGGCTTCTACCTGTTGGCTACAGGCAAGTTCCTAAACCACAGGAGCGTGCATCCTTACCGCACGCAGAAAGTCGATGTGGTTGAAACGTCGAAAGCCCTCGTGTCGGTAGACGGACGGCTGATAAAGACTCCCGTGGGCAGCTATTCCATTGGGGTGGAGCAGGAGGTGATAAACTTTATGATTCCCGAATGAAAAAGGGGCGGAAGCCTTTTTCCGTCCTATTCGTTTTCTGAGATATATTTCAGTTCGTTCTCGTTGATTACCTTAATTTTTCTTCCGTCTATCGCTATTATCTTTTCGTTGGCGAAGGCGGAGAGAGTCCTTATGGCGTTGCTTGTCGTCATGTTCGACATATTGGCGAGTTCCTCACGGCTTAGGTAGATGCTTATGGTGTAGCCGTCTTCCTCCAGTCCGTAACGTTCTTTCAGCGTGAGGATAGACTCCGCCAGTCTGCCGCGGATATGCTTCTGCGTGAGGTTTATGGTGCGGCAGTCCGATTTCCCGAGTTCCACGGCGAGCTGCCTGACGAGTTCCATGCTCACGTGTCTGTTGCTGTTCATAAGCTTCACCACAAGTTCCATAGGTATCGAGGCGACGACGGAATGTTCAAACGCCATGGCGGAGGTGAGGTAGTCGTCGTTGGCGAAATACGCCCTGAAGCTGAACAGTTCGTTGGGGCGTATTGTGCGCAGTATCTGGTCTCTGCCGTTGTAGCCGCTCTTGCATATCTTCACCTTTCCGCTGACGAGGCACTTTATGCAAGTGGGTATCTGGTTCTCCTTGTAGATATACTCGTTCTTGTCAAAGGTCTCCACGACAAGACAGTCGGAAATCTCCCTCTTCTCTTCATCGGTGAGGGGATTCCAGATGTCGAATACGATGTTTTCTATTTCTCCCTTTGTTATCGCGTTGTTCCTTGCCATTATCAGATATACAATCTTTGTTTGTGTCAAGCGGTGAATTATAAAGACCGCCAAAAGTGCCGTTCCGTCGGACAAAGCCGACTGCAAAAGTACGAATTTTATTCATAATAACATTCCGCGAGCCTGTTTTTATGGCTAAAACAACCAATATTCCGTTCAGATTCAAAAAAAAGCAAGATTATTTTTGTCCGCTGACAAATTATTGTTATTTTTGGAGTGCCTAACGATTGTAATACTATAAGCACACAGTTGTTGTGGCTGTTTTCTGAAGAATATTAACACCTTAATAAAATATTATGAGCTATCTCAGATTTGAAAGAAGTCTTATGACCAATTTGGAGGAGTCGCTCTCAAGGGAACTGCTGCGCACTAACCGTTCCGGCGCGTATTCTTGCTCCACGGTTGTGGACTGCAACACGCGCAAATACCACGGTCTGCTCGTCGTTCCCGTCCCTGAGCTTGACGACTCCAACCACGTCCTGCTGTCTTCGCTCGACGCCACCGTCGTGCAGCATGGCGCAGAGTTCAACCTCGGACTTCACAAGTACAACGGCAACAATTACAGCCCCAACGGACACAAATATATCCGCGAGTTCAACTGCGACAGCGTGCCGACAACAACCTACCGCGTGGGCGGAGTGATACTGAGAAAGGAGGTAGTGTTCCAGCACTACGAGGACCGCATCCTGCTGCGCTACACTCTGGTTGACGCGCACAGCGTAACGTCGCTGCGCTTCCGCCCCTTCCTCGCTTTCAGGAGCGTGAGGGAGTTCACCCACGAGAACGCCACCGCCAGCCGCGACTACGAACCCGTGGACAACGGCATCCGCACAAGGATGTACGGCGGTTATCCGTTCCTCTATATGCAACTGAGCAAGAAGAACGACTTTGTGTTCCACCCCGACTGGTACCGCGGCATAGAATACCCGAAGGAGCAGGAGAGGGGATATGACTCTAACGAAGACCTCTACGTTCCCGGATATTTCGAACTGAACATGGAAAAGGGCGAGAGCGTGGTGTTCTCAGCCTCAACGTCGGAGATTGACACAAGCGGACTGTGCGAACTCTTCCAGAAAGAGGTGGACGACCGCAACCCGCGCGACAATTTCTTCCATTGCCTCGTCAATGCGGCGCACCAGTTCCACAACGACAAGAACGGCACCGAACACTACATCCTTTCCGGCTACCCTTGGTTCAAGAGCCGCGCCCGCGACACGTTCGTTTCGCTCCCCGGCCTCACCCTGTCTATCGACGAACAGGAATATTTCGAGAAGGTGATGGAGACGGCGGAGAAAGGCTACCGCGAGTTTATGGACGGCAAGCCTTTGACCGTGGACATCAGCGAGATTGACCAGCCCGACGTTCCGCTTTGGGCGGTATGGGCGATACAGCAGTACGCCAAGGTTGTGGGCGACGAGAAGTGCTGGGCGAAATACGGCGCGTTCGTCTCCGACATAATGCAGTATATCACCGGCGGCAAGCACCCCAACGTGAAGCTCTGCGACAACGGTCTGCTATATGTGGACGGCAAGGGAAAGGTGATGACGTGGATGAACTCCACGGTGAACGGCAGACCCGTGACGCCGCGCAACGGATTTATCGTAGAGGTGAACTCGCTCTTCTACAACGCGCTGATGTTCTGCCAGAAATTCATCGAA
>CAVHWJ010000107.1:3714-6549 GCA_963639565.1 uncultured Prevotella sp.
TTCTATCTCGAAGCCTGTCTGAAGATTTACCGCCGCACGCGTTTGAGTTTCATCGAGAGGCAGATGGTGGGCTACGAGGACGAGATGCAGACAAACTGCCTCGGCACTCTGCCGGAGATGTTCGACGGCAACCCGCCGTTCAAGGCGCGCGGCGCAATATCCTTCGCCATGAACGTGGGCGAGACGCTCCGCACTCTGAGCTTGGTTGAAAAATACACATATTTAATATAAGGAGGGTAACAGTATGAAAGTTTTAATGTTTGGCTGGGAGTATCCTCCTCATGTATATGGCGGACTGGCAACGGCCAATTTCGGAATAACACAGGGACTGCACGCCCAGGGTGACGTGGACATCACGTTGTGTCTGCCAAGGCCCTTTGGCGACGAAGACCGCACGGCGGCGAAAATCGTGGCGATGAACTGCGTGCCTATCGCGTGGCGCAACGTGGATTATGAGTACGTAAAGAACAGGGTGGGCAACGTTATGGACCCGGACTATTATTTCCGTCTCCGCGACCATCTCTACGCTGACTTCAACTATATGCACGTGAACGACCTCGGCTGCATGGAGTTCGCCGGCGGCTATCCGTCAAATCTCCACGACGAGATAAACAACTACTCGATAATCGCCGGCGTGGTGGCGCGCACGGAGGATTTCGACATAATCCACGCCCACGACTGGCTCACGTTCCCTGCCGGCATCCACGCCAAGAGGGTGAGCGGAAAGCCGCTCTGCATACACGTTCACGCCACGGATTTCGACCGAAGCCGCGGAAAGGTGAACCCCACCGTGTATTCCATTGAGAAGGACGGCATGGACAACGCCGACTGCATCATGTGCGTGTCGGAACTGACAAGGCAGACCGTGATAAACCAGTATCACCAGGACCCGCGTAAATGTTTTGCGATGCACAATGCCGTGTACCCCCTGAAACAGGAGTTGCAGGACATTCCGCGCCCCGACCACGCCAACAAGGAGAAGGTCGTGACTTTCCTCGGGCGCATCACGATGCAGAAAGGTCCAGAATATTTCGTGGAGGCTGCCAACATGGTGCTCCACCGCACACGCAACGTGCGTTTCTGCATGGCTGGAAGCGGCGACATGATGGACCAGATGATTTATCTCGCCGCCGAAAGGGGCATCGCCGACAGGTTCCATTTCCCCGGCTTCATGAGGGGGAAAGAGGTGTATGAATGTCTGAAGAATTCGGATGTGTATGTCATGCCATCCGTCAGCGAACCGTTCGGCATTTCGCCGCTTGAGGCGATGCAGTGCGGCACGCCCACGATTATCTCACGGCAGAGCGGATGCGGCGAGATACTCACGAACTGCATCAAGGTGGACTACTGGGACATCCACGCACTCGCCGACGCCATTTATTCAATCTGCCACAACGACAGCCTTTTCCATTATCTCCAGGACGAGGGAAAGAGAGAGGTGGACCAGATTACATGGGAGAAAGTGGGCGAGAGGATTAAGAAACTCTACGAAATGCAGCTCTCGAGATAGTGACAGCTAATAACACGACAATAACAAAAAATCTAAATAACGATGAAAACAATTTGCTTGTATTTTGAAATACACCAGATAATACATCTGAAGAGATACCGCTTCTTCGACATTGGCACCGACCACTATTATTACGACGACTACGAGAACGACCGCAGCATCGGCGACATCGCGGAGCGTTCGTATATGCCGGCTCTCAACACGTTCCTCGAAATGATAAAGGAGCACGGCGATTATTTCAAGGTGGCTTTCTCGCTTTCGGGTGTCGGCATCGAACAGTTGGAGATGCACGCCCCTCAGGTTCTCTCGAAACTCCAGGAACTCAACGACACGGGTTGCGTGGAGTTCCTCGCCGAACCCTATTCCCACGGTCTGTCATCACTCGCCAACGAGGAGTGTTTCGAGGCTGACGTGAGGAAGCAGATGGCCAAGATGGAGGATTATTTCGGAAAGAAGCCCACGGTGCTGCGCAACTCCTCGCTCATTTACAGCGACGAAATAGGAAACATCGCGGCATCCATGGGATTCAAGGGTATGCTCACCGAGGGGGCGAAGCACGTGTTGGGCTGGAAATCACCGCATTATGTCTACAACTGCTGCATGGCTCCCAACCTCAAACTGCTGTTGCGCGACGTGGAACTGAGCGACGACATCAGTCTGCGCTTCAACAACAGCGACTGGTCGGGCTATCCGCTCTTCGCCGACAATTACATCAACAAGATTTGTTCGCTGCCCGACGATGAGCAGGTTATCAACATCTTCATGGAACTCCTTGCGCTGGGCATCTCGCAGCCCCTGTCGTCCAACATCCTTGAGTTTATCAAGGCGTTGCCACGGTGTGCAAAGCAGCGCGGAATAACGTTCTCCACACCCTCCGAAATTTGCGGAAAGATGAAGAGCGTGGGCGACCTGTATGTTCCCGACACCCTGTCGTGGGTGGACGAGGAGCGCGACGTGAGCTGCTGGCTGGGCAACCCCATGCAGAGGGAGGCGTTCAACAAGCTGTACAGCATCGCCGACAGGGTACGTATCGCCAACGACTCGCGCATCAACCAGGACTGGGACTATCTTCAGGCGAGCAACAATTTCCGTTTCATGACCACAAAGTCATCCAACGTGGGTCTCGACCGCGGCATTTACAGTTCGCCGTTTGACGCTTTCACCAACTACATGAACATCCTCGGCGACTTCATCAACCGTGTCAATTCCCTCTATCCCGAAGAGATTGACAACGACGAGCTTGACTCAATGATCACCACCATAAAGAACCAGGGCGACGAGATAACGATGAAAGACAACGAAATCGTGCGTCTCAAGGCGAAAGT
>CAVHWJ010000107.1:6837-8221 GCA_963639565.1 uncultured Prevotella sp.
AGCGAAAATCGCAGTACTTTTGTATTCGTAATAATCAAACGGCAGCATTATGATTCGAGATTTTTGGGTAAGGAACTATCTCTCCATACGGGAAAAGCAGGAACTTAGCTTCATCGCCAAAGGCTCTGCCTCGGAATTGGTGGTAGAGGTTTCAAAAGACGTATTCTTGTATAAGTTGGCTATCCTTTATGGATCAAACGCTTCGGGAAAATCCAATATGCTTATGGCGTTGAACGAGATTTTCCGCATCTTGGTATCGACAAAATCTGACTCCAAGCAAAAAATCAAAGGTTTCCATCCCTTTGCTTTGTCAAAGAACGAACCCACAGAAATGCACGTTTCTTTCTATGCCAACGGAATAAGGTATGACTATGAAGTGAAGTTCGATGGCGACCGTATCTTGAACGAGACAATCAATTATTATCCCAACGGGGCAAAAGCCCTATTTTATGAGCGTTCATTTGTGGGGGAAAATGTGCAGGCTGACATCAAGTTCGGATCAAGTCTCAAACTGGCTGCAAAGACACAGGAAACCATACGGGAGAATACACTGAACAACCACAGTGTTTTGTCCGTATGCAGAAAAGCGGCACTCAAAGAAGACATAAAGCCGTTCACCTCGCTATACAGCCACATAACCAGCAGCTACCATGATGTGGACGGGGACATGGACAAAGGTATTGCGGATGTTCTTACCGAAGCCTACAAGGACAACAGGAAACACAGGTTTTTCACGCTGATGCTCCAAAAGGCGGATCTGAACATCATGAGTTACCGTCCCGTTATCCAAAGCCGTGTCATTCCGCAGGAATACCGCGAAAACATATTAAGAGAGGACATACCTGACCGCATGAAAGAAACGTTGCTCAAAACAGCCAACGACTCCATTTCTTTCTTAAACCATTCCGGCAACGGTGACTTTGAGATTCCCATGGAGTTACAGTCCAAGGGTACACAGAAATATATCCGCATACTTGATGCCCTTTACGACATGATTACCGGCAGACATATATATTGTCTGGACGAACTGGGGGAAGACCTGCATTATGATTTGCTCTTCTATTATCTGAATGTCTTTATCTTCAACTCCGACAAATCACAGCTGATAATCACGAGCCAAGAAACGACGCTGCTCTCACAGGACCTGATAAACGAGAACAGAGGGGTGGTGTGGTTTGTGGAGAAAAACCACGACACGGCTTCTTCTGAATATTCACGGGGCGACTCTTTCGGACTGCACAAGAACCTGTCGCTTTACAATTCATACAGGATTGGACGCTTGGGGGCAAAACCCGAATTGGGAAGCATATTCATTGACTTAGACGAATAGCATTATGGGCAAGCAGAAACATTCAGTCCTTATCCTGGGCGAAGGACCGACGGA
>CAVHWJ010000108.1:0-1604 GCA_963639565.1 uncultured Prevotella sp.
AGCCACTTTAACAATAAAAAGAAATAGCATTATGGCACAAATGAAATTGATACCAGCAGACAACATGAAAGATAAACTTTGGGGTAAAGTAGGAACTCCAGAGCGTGATGCAATGGAAGCTAAACTCAAAGAAGATGTGAACGCCTATATTGTAGGCGAAGCCATACGCAAGGCTCGACTTGCACAAAACCTAACGCAAGAACAGCTTGGTGAACGTATCGGTGTGCAGCGTGCTCAGATTTCCAAGTTGGAAAAAGGTACAAGTGTTATCACATTACCAACAATGAGCCGTGTGTTCCAAGCTTTGGGCATAGCGACAGCTACCCTTGATTTGGGTATCGCAGGGAAAATAGCATTGTGGTAAAATGGAAAAGATAAAGGAACTTCGGCTATGTAACCTTTTGCTTACCTTATATATAATAGTGCCGCCCTTTGAAAAATAGCCGCAATTATTTGCCGCTAAGGAAAAAACGATATAACTTTGCAGCGGATTTGGAAACGAGTGAGCATGGTGCTCCTTGCGCAAGGGAATCAGGTGAGACACCTGAGCTGTTCCTGCAGCTGTAACCACATTGTTCTCCGCGCCATAGATGTCACTGAATGTAAGGCCGCCGAAAGCCTTGCACATATTCGGGAAGACGGCGCGGAAGAGTGGAAGCCAGAATACCTGCCAGATTCGAGTGTCGGGACAACGCGCCCCCAGGACAGGGGCAAGTCCGGCCACGAAACATAAAACGATTACGGTGGACAACTAATAAGACAACACCCGCTCCGGATTTGAACGTCAGTCCGGGGTTTCTTCTTGCGCCCAAAAAGAAAAACGGCACAGGCGGTTGTCTGAAACAAACGGTTGTCTGAAACAAACAAAAGATGCACAGAAATTTAAAAACACGTCTTCTCACTGTTGCCGTAGCCACAGGCGCGTGCAGCCCCGCGGCGTATGCGCAGAAGGAGAACGGCGGCAAGACAGGCGACGCCTTCGACGACAAGACGCTGCAGGAGGTGGTGGTGACAGCCACCGGAACGGGACATCTGCTGAAGGATGTGCCGGTGCAGACGGAGGTTATATCGAGGAAGATGATTGACAGTTACGGAGGGAAGTCCATCGAGGACATACTCAGCGGCCTGACCGCCTCGTTCTCGTTCAACGAGGGCGACATGGGCAGTCAGACGCAGCTCAACGGACTGGGTAACGGCTACATCCTAATCCTTATCGACGGCAAGAGAATACACGGCGACAACGGCGGCGAGAACGACCTCTCGCTCATCGACCCGCACAACATCGACAGGATTGAGGTGGTGAAGGGTGCGCAGTCGGCCCTCTATGGCTCCGACGCAATCGCCGGCGTGATAAACATAATAACGAAGAGGCACGACACCGAGGGACTGCTGCTCGAAAACAACACGCGCTACGGACGTTTCAACGACATACGCCAGCACAACGGCGTGGGGTTCAGAATCGGCAAGGTGCAGTCGTACACCGGTTTCCAGCTTCAGCACAGCGACGGATGGCAGAACACCGCCGAGGAATACGCCGAGGGCAAGGTGCTCACCGACAGCCGCAACAAGACGCTCAACAAGTTCACCAACTGGCAGATAAGCGA
>CAVHWJ010000108.1:2211-4173 GCA_963639565.1 uncultured Prevotella sp.
CTGCGCCTCGGGTGGAGCCAGGGCTTCAAGTCGCCCACGGTGAAGGAACTGTATTACAGGTATCTCCACATAATGGGTTCCACCACGTTCTTCAACATGGGCAACACCGACCTGAAACCGCAGACGAGCAACTACCTCAGCGCAAACCTTGAATACAGGACAGGGAGGTTCACCGCCTCGGTGACAGGCTATTACAACAAGCTCGACAACATGATCGCGCTGGTGAACGTGCCCACCGAAATGCTGCCCAAGGACGTGACGACAAACTATCTGGGCGACGGCAGCGGCAAGGTGACGGCGCGCATGTACCAGAACATGGAGGACGCGAAGACTTACGGCGTGGACGTGAACCTGTCGTATGACATCTGCAAAGACCTCACCGTGAGCGGCAATTACAGTTATCTCGACACCAAGGCGCACCTGTATAACACCGACCACAGCCGTCTGGAGGAAGTGACAATCGACGGCATGGCGCACCACAAGTGGAACGTCTCCGCCATTTACGGCCACAGGTTCAGCGGCAGCTACCGCCTCGGCGCGAGCCTCTCCACAAGGGGCAGCAGCAAGCGTTATTACGAGAACAACGGCGACGGCAAGGGTTTCCAGATTTGGAGGCTGAACACCACGCACGACTTCGGCAAGGCCGGCGCGCCCATATCATATAAGGTGGAGCTTGGCGTGGACAACATCTTCAACTACAAGGACACCACGATGCACCCCTACCACCTGGGCACCACCACGGGCGGCACGACATGGTATGTGGGCTTCGCCGTGAAATTCAACAAGGGAAAGAAAATCATCAATCATAACATTAACAAAAAAAACAAAAACGACAATGAAGAAGATTAAAGTCTTTATGATGATGCTGCTCGCCGTGGTTTCGTTCGCGGCCTGCAACAACAACGACGACGATTCCAAGACGAACGTCATTTCGGAGTACACCGCCAACGACAAGGCCGTGGCAGCGCAGAAAGCCAAGTCGGGCAAGGACAAGGCTATCCTGCTCGTGGCCTTCGGTTCTACATGGCAGAACGCCTTTGCCGCTTTCGACAAGACAAAGGCGGCTTACGAGGCAGCTTTCCCCGAGGCTGACGTTTACGTGAGCTTCTCTTCCGACATCTGCATCAACCGCGCAAGTGCCGGCGAGCACGACGAGAAGCGCGACTACTACGAGCCTCGCTATCTGCTCCACGCAATCGGCGCCGCAAAGTACAGCACAATCTGCGTGCAGAGCCTCCAGGTCATCCCCGGAGAGGAGTTCTCTAACGTGGTCGCTGCCGTGAAGAAGTTCGCCAACAACGGTTACGTGAAGGACGCCCACCTCGACGACGCTTACCTGAAGACAGCCAAGATTTACCTCGGTATGCCGCTGCTCTACGACGAGGCTGAGGTTGAGAACGTTGCAAGCATCCTGAACGGTCTTTACAAGAGCGAGGCTGCCAACGGCGCTGTGGCTTTCATGGGCCACGGAAACCCCGACAACTACGACTCTTTCAAGGCCAACGTGCGCTACACCCAGTTGGAGACCGCTCTCCAGAAGCTGAACAAGAACTACTACGTGGGTACTGTTGATATGGACGGCAACAAGAAGGACGACGTGCTGACACGTATGAACGCAAATGGCATCACAAGCGGTAAGATCTACCTCCACGCCCTCATGTCAATCGCCGGCGACCACGCCCACAACGACATGGCCGGCGAGGGCAGCGAATACTGGAACGCCGAAGAGCCTGCAAGCGAAGACAACAGCTGGTTTGAGTATTTCGGTCACAACCATTTCACTCCCAACGTGCCGCAGACCAACGGCAACCCGCTCGGCCTGCTCGAACTGGACGGCATCCGTCAGATCTGGATCAACCACACCCAGAGCGCACAGCTCCTTGAGGACGCTTACCACTCAATGTACCCCGAGGAATAATCCGCGGACAAAAGATTTGACCAAAACATGAATAATAGGGACAC
>CAVHWJ010000108.1:4400-8064 GCA_963639565.1 uncultured Prevotella sp.
CTGAAGGTGGACTACCGCAAGGACGGCATCCACGTGACGCTGACAAACCCCGACCCGGCGGCGACGGCGAGCAAGCCGCAGGAGATTGTAATCAGGAAACCCTCGTCGAGGTTCGTTTGCACCACCGCCCTGCAGCTAGGCAATTTCGAGGTGCTCGGACTGGAAGACCGCATCGTGGGCATCAACTCCCTGCGCCACATCTTCTCGCTGAAAATGATTGACCAGATAGAGAACGGCAAGACGGCGGAAATAGGAAAGGAGGGGAATTTCGACATCGAGGCGGTGATGGCGGCGAAACCCGACTACATCCTCGTGAGCGCAAGCAAATACGGCGGCTTCGAGACGCTGAAAAGATGCGGAGTGCCGCTCGTGCCGCACCACGGCTACAAGGAGACGAACCCGCTGGGACAGGCGGAATGGATAAAGCTCATCGGGCTGCTCACGGGCGAGACGCGCCGCGCCAACGCCGTGTTCAGCAACATCGAGAACAAATACGTCACGCTGAAACAGGAGGTGGAGAAGGAATACTCCGCAAAGAAGAAACTGCCCACGGTAATCAGCGGCAGACAGCTGCGCGACGGCTGGTATATCGTGGGCGGCAAGAGCTACATGGCGCAGATTTTCAAGGACGCGGGAGCTGACTACATAATGAAAGGCAACAGGGAGTCGGGCGGCGTGACGCTCGATTTCGAGACGGTCTACGCCAAGGGCATCCACGCCGACTTCTGGCAGACCGACGGCACGTCGGGCGGCGACTATTCGCTGAAAGACCTCGCAGCGGAGGACAGCCGATACGCCACGCTCGACGCTTACAAGAACCAAAGGGTGATATTCTGCGACCTTAGCCAGACACCTTACAGGGAACTCGCCGGCGTGCAGCCGCATTTCCTGCTCGCCGATTTCGTTAAGGCGTTCCACCCGGAACTGCTGCCGCACTACACACCGAAATATTACAGGATTATAAAATAAACCCATAACACACAAAACAAAGATGCAAAGACATTTACTGCTGCCACTGGCCGTGGCGGTGCCTGTCATGGCGACCGCACAGAAAGACGTGACACGCGAAGCCACGCTAAACCCGGTAATCATCACCGGAACGGGAACATACCACAAGGCCGAGAACTCGCCCGTGGAGGTGAAGGTTATTTCGGCGAAGGATTTGAAAGCCGCGAACGTGACAAGCCTCCAGGAGGCTCTCACGAAACTCACCACCAACATCACCACGCACACCAACGGCATGGGGACGTTCGTGAACTGCAACGGCGTGAGCGACGACTATCTGCTGATACTGGAGAACGGCAAACGCGTGTCGGGCGACGACAGGTGGAACAGGATAAGCATCGACAACATCAAGCGCATTGAAATACTGTCGGGGGCGGCAAGCGCGCTCTACGGCAGCGACGCAATCGCCGGGGTGATAAACATCATCACCGACGACAGCGCAAGTGGAATCGAAGCCTCGTCATCTACAAAGATAATGAGCAAGGGGAGGTTTGACCAGGACATCAACGTGGACGTGAGCAAAGGGAAGTTCTCAAGCCACACGAGCTATAACCACCGACAGGCCAACAACTGGCAGGTGAGCAACCAGCAGGAGTTCGCCGAGGGCGACAACACGGTGCTGAAGCTCACCGGCAGACCCATGTCGCAGGCTTTCCGTTCCGACAACATCAGCGAAAAGCTCGAATGGAGGTTTTCCGACTCGTTCGACGCTTATCTGAAAGGCAATTTCTACGACTACAAGACGGGGCGCGACCGCAACGCCACATACTACACGCAGAAGGCCACGACAGACAAGGCGACGGGCGAAAAGTCGTACGCCTACACCGCAAAACAGGCTTACACCTACGACATCCACCACATATCCTACAACGTGGGAGCCGGGGCGAGGTGGGTGCCGAACAAGAACGTTCACGTCTACCTCGACATATACACGGACAATTTCAAGTCGAAATATGACTACTGGCAGACGTCAACCGCCGAGGCGTACGACGAGACGAGAAAGAACACGGCATACTACAACGAGACGCTGAAGGGCATTTTCAGACTCAACGACTGGAACAAGCTTTCGGCAGGAATGGAGTTTGAACAGGAAAGCCTGAAAAGCGCGTCGGACAATATCGAGAAAGAAAGTACGAGTACTTACAACGTGTTCGCGCAGGACGAGATAAGGATTGTAAAGGGACTTGAGGCAGTCATCGGACTGAGATACACCCACAACAAGAACTTCGGGAACAATATTACGCCGAATGTTGCGTTATTCTACCATATAGCCGGGTTCAGGGCAAGGGCAAGCTACGCCGAAGGCTACCGCACCCCCACCCTGTCGCAGCTCTACGCCACCGACCAGGCCAAGACATCGGCGCGCTACACCATTAACAACACCGCGCTGAAAGCGGAGAAAAACAGGTTCTGGAACGCCAACCTGGAATATTCTAACAAGTGGATGAGCGTGAGCGTGAGCGGATTTATCAACAAAATCCGCAACATGATAAACTACCGCACGCTGACCGCCGAGGAGATTGAGGCCGACGGCGCGCTCACCGCCCTCTACAACGAGGGATGGACGACCATAAGGCGGCGCGACAACATCGACCGCGCCACGATAAAGGGCGTGTCGGCAAACCTGAAATTCCTCATCCCCGGGGGATTTACACTCGCCTGTGGATATACGTTCAGCGACTCCAAGGCGGAGACCGTGGCCCTCGACAAGAAAACGCAGGAATACACCACGACGGAGACTCCCGTGGACAAGAGCGTGAGGAACGTGGGCAACGTGAACGCCTCGTGGACGCACAGCTGGGGCAACTACCGGCTCAACGTGAACATCAACGGACACATCCAGGGCAGGAGATATTCAAGCACCTACGGGTATGCGCCGAAATACCAGCAGTGGGACATCACGACGAAACATTCGTTCAACCTGAAACAGGTGGTGATAGAACCGGGCATCGGCATCGACAACGTGTTCAACAAGCGCGACACGTCTTACTGGAACTCCAACTTCTCCACCGTAAATCCGGGGCGGTCGGTTTTCGTGAGCCTTGCGCTGAAATTCAAAGACAAATAACAATTATATGAAGATATATGTTGCGGGCATCGGGCCCGGCACTCCCGAAGACATCACGCCGGCCGTGATGGAGGCGATGAGGGCGAGCGACGTGATAATAGGTTACAAATACTATTTCCAGTTCGTAAGGCAGCACCTCAACGCCGGCACGGAATGTATCGACACCGGCATGAAGAAGGAACGCCAAAGGGCGGAAATCGCCTTTGAGTATGCGGAGCAGGGAAAGACCGTGTGCGTTATCTCCAGCGGCGACGCCGGCATCTACGGCATGGCGCCGCTCATCTACGAGATGAAGCGCGAGAGACATTCCGACGCCGAAATCATCGCCCTGCCCGGCATCAGCGCGTTCCAAAAGGCGGCTTCGCTGTTGGGCGCGCCCACCGGACACGATTTCTGCGTGATTTCCCTGAGCGACCTTATGACACCGTGGCAAGTGATAGAGAAGCGCATCAAGGCGGCCGCCCAGGCGGATTTCGTCACCGCCGTGTATAACCCCAGGAGCAACGGCAGATACTGGCAGCTGCACAGGCTGAAGGAGATTTTCATGCAGGAAAGGGAAGCTGACAACGTTGTGGGGTATGTGCGACAGGC
>CAVHWJ010000109.1:0-8050 GCA_963639565.1 uncultured Prevotella sp.
GGAAATGGCTTTGGAACCCTCCGATGCTGATTATATGAAATAAAAGCCGTAATTTTGCCCACGGAATATACCTAAAAAGAAAAGTGACAATGAACAGGAAATCATTTATCATCGCGGGCGCCATGGCCCTCGCAGCCGGCAACGCCGCCGCCGACGAGGGGATGTGGACGCTCTACAACCTGCCACAGGCGGTGTATGAACAGATGCAGAGCTACGGCTTCAACCGCCCCTACGAGGGTCTCTACAGCGGCGACAACGCCATAATGAAATCGGTGGTGAACTTCTCCGGCTACTGCTCCGGGGTGGTGGTGTCGCCCGACGGACTGGTGTTCACTAACCACCACTGCGGCTTCGAGGCTATCCGCTCCCACTCCACAGTGGAACACGACTACATGCTCAACGGCTTCTACGCCAAGACGTATGAGGAGGAGCTGCCCAACGAAAACATGTTCGTGAGCTTCATGGTGGAACAGAAGGACATCACCGACGACCTCGCCGCAAAGGGTCTCTATGCCCTGCCAATCGACAAGCAGGAGGTGTTCCTCGACTCCATAGAGAACGCCATGTCGAAACAGGTGAAGGCGCAGGACTCCACGCTCCGCCTGGAGATTAAGCCATACTTTGAGGGCAACAAGTTCTACGCCACCACCTACCGCGACTTCACCGACCTGCGCCTCGTCTTCACCGTGCCAAAGTCAATGGGGAAGTTCGGCGGCGAGACCGACAACTGGATGTGGCCGCGCCAGACGTGCGACTACTCCGTGTTCCGCATCTACGCCGACCCCAAGACGAACGGCCCGGCGGCGTACTCCAAGGACAACGTGCCTTACCGCCCGGAGCACTGGACGAAGGTGTCGCTCGACGGCTACAAGGAGGGCGACTTCGCCATGACCGTTGGCTACCCCGGCTCCACGAGCCGCTACCTCTCGTCTTACGGCATACGCGAGCGGCGCGACGCCGACAACGCCCCACGCGCCCAGGTGCGCGGCGTGAAACAGGAGGTGATGTGGCGACACATGACGGCCGACGAGGCGGTGCGCATCAAGTATGACTCGAAATACGCCCAAAGCTCCAACTACTGGAAGAACTCCATCGGCATGAACAAGTGCATCGACTCAATAGGCATCATCAGGCAGAAGAGCGAGTTCGAGCAGCGCATCCGGGCTTACCAGGACAGCACCGGCTTCCTCAAGGGCAAGCTCGATTTCGACAAGATGCAGAGCCTCTACGCCAAGCGTCTCGACACGAAATACGCCTACACGAACTGGATGGAGACGTTCCGCCGCACGAGCGAGTTCAACACCCGCGCGCTGAAGGCTCTCAACGGCATGGAGGTAAAGGGACCGAAGGACAAGCCGCAGAAGCAGTATGTGGTGTTCGACGACAACAGCTCCGAGTGGGACGAGGCTCTCGACAAGGAGGTGATGGCGGTGCTGCTGAAGAACTACCGCGAACACGTGGACGCCAAATACCTGCCCACCATCTACGCCAAGATTGACAAGGATTTCGGCGGCGACTACGCAAAATACGTGGATTACCTCTACGCAAAGTCCATACTGATGAAGAGCGGCGAGAAGATTTATTTCAACAAGAAGGGCTACAAGAAAGACCCCGGCGTGGAATACGGCATGGCGATAAAGGACATCTACGACGACCTGCGCGAGAAATACATGGAGGTAAGCCCGGCGATTGAGGAGCAGGAGCGTTACCTCTGCGACGCGAAGATACGCATGGAGCAGGACCTGCCGCACTACAGCGACGCGAACTTCACCATGCGACTGAGCTACGGACAGGTGAAGAGCCTCAACGTGGGCGGCAAGCCGGCCGGCTACTACACCACCGCCGAGAGCATCGTGGAGAAGATGGACGAGGGCGGCAAGGTGGCCGACTACTACGCCGAACCGGTGATGCGGCAGCTCATGGCTTCGGGCGACTTCGGCAAGTACGCCGACAAGCGCACGGGCAAGATGCAGCTCTGCTTCCTCACCAACAACGACATCACGGGCGGCAACTCCGGTTCGCCGATGTTCGACGGCAACGGCAACCTCATCGGCCTGGCCTTCGACGGCAACTGGGACTCACTGTCGAGCGACATCCATTTCGACCGCGTGCTCGCGCGCTGCATCGGCGTGGACATCCGCTACGTTATCTATCTCATGGACAAGTGGGGACACGCCGACCGTCTGCTCAAAGAGCTTGGCGTGGAATAATAACGACAGGATAAGGACATAAAAAGCCGGCAACCGCCAATGGAGAATTCCATTGCAGTTGCCGGCTTTTCGTTTATATATTATGGTAGAAGTCTTGCTTTCCCTCAGCCCTTCATCGCCTTGCGGCAGCGCGACAGTGCCGACACGAGCCATGCGGCGGCGGCGAGCCTCAGCGCCACGGCGATGTCGGCAGGGAATATCACGGCGAAAAACGCCGCCTGAACCTCCACGAGGCGGCGCGTCTGCGCCACGCTCACCTTCCTGCCCAGTTCCGAGGAGTAATACCGCGCCAGCAGCCTTACGGGCACTGCCGCCCACGCCTTCAGACCGTTTGCCAACTCCATGACAGGCAGTACGTTCTTTCCTGTGGCTTCCGCCATAACCGAGATGTTCCTTTCCATATCGTTTCCCTTTCCTTATTGTTTCGTTTTGTTTTCTGATGCAAAATTACCGGGCATCTGTGCAAAGAATGTTCAACCGCGCAGTTTTCTTTGTTAAGAATGTATAGGTTGTGCGTTTGGCGGCGGCGTTTGCGCCGTATAACTACGGCGAAAGGGCAGGATAATCTATGTTCAAAGTCTTTGAACTTAAATACAAAGACTTTGAACATAAGTTCAGAGACTTGGGACATAAGTTCAAAGACTTTGAACATAACTTTTCCTGCGCCTTTGCTGATTTACGGAGAAACTTTGCCGTATGACAGGAAAAGCGTATCTTTGCAAAAACGTTTAACGAGGAGAAGATTATGGAACAGACAACGGTATTCAACCCTGCCCAAATGAGAATACTCCACATGATGTCTTTCATCAAGACACCCAAGGAGCTTGACAACCTTGAAGACGCCATCGCCCGGTATTTCGCCGACAAGGTTGATGCCGGCATGGATGCCCTGTGCGACAGCGGCGCCGTCACGCTCGACACTATCGAGGAATGGGGGAAAGAACATTTGCGCACTCCATACAAATGAGAAAGATTGTACTTGACACGAACTGCCTCTTGATGAGCCTTCCGAAGGTCAGCCCTTACCGCATAATTTGGGATGATTTTCTGAACGACGAATTGGTTTTGTGCGTTACAAACGATATTCTCGAAGAGTACTTGGAAATCATCGGACAGAAAACAAATGCGGCGATTGCGAGTAATGTTGTCTCCGTAATTCTGAGCCGGAAGAATGTGGAGTTTGTCACTCCTTATTATAAGATGCACATGATACAGGCCGACGAAGACGACAACAAGTTCGTAGACTGCGCATTTACCGCCGGTGCAAGTTGCATCGTAAGCAACGATACCCATTTCCGGGTTTTGAATGAAATCAATTTTCCGAAGATTTTTGTCCTCAAAATCAAAGAGTTTGTGGATTTACTCCTACGAGAAAAGAATATTCCGAACACTTAGCAGATAACTATTATGACTGTGCAACCGGTATTTGTTTGGCATTACGGAGAAACTTTGCCGTATGACAGGAAAAGCGTATCTTTGCAAAAACGTTTAACGAGGAGAAGGTTATAAAACAAAGAATAATGAAAATCGGAATATTCGCGGGAAGCTTTGACCCATACACCATAGGACATGACTCGATTGTGAGGAGGGCTTTGCCGCTCTTCGACAAGGTGGTGATTGGAGTGGGGTTCAACAACAAGAAGAACTACACGACGCCGGTGGCAGACCGCGTGGAGGAAATCAAGGCGGTGTACCGCGGAGAGGAAAAGGTGGAGGTGAAGCAGTACGACTGTCTCACGGTGGACTTCGCCAGGCAGGAACAGGCGGGGTTCATTATCAAGGGCGTGAGAAGCGTGAAGGACTTTGAGTTCGAACGCGAACAGGCCGACATCAACAGGCAGCTCGCCGGCATAGAGACGGTGATTTTCTTCGCCGAAAGCGGACTGGAACACGTCAGCTCGACGATGGTTAGGGAACTGATGCACTTCGGCAAGGACGTAAGCCAGTTCCTGCCCTAAAAAGAAAAAAAAGGAGGATTGCCCCGTCACAAGGGCGTTATATAATAATAAGGTAAAAACAGACATCACATGATAACATACAATGCAGAAGACACGGCAATGCCGAAAATAAGGAAACGCGACACGTCGGCATGGATCAAGGCGGTGGTGGCGTCTTACGGCAAGAAGACGGGCGACATCGGGTATATGTTCGTTTCCGACGAGAAGATTCTCGAAGTGAACCGCGAGTACCTGGGCCACGACTACTACACCGACGTGATAACGTTCGACTACGACGAGGAGGACACCGTGAGCGGCGACATCGTTATATCGCTCGACACCGTGCGGTCGAACGCCGAACTCTTCGGCAAGGAATACGACGACGAACTGCACCGCGTGATTATCCACGGCATACTGCACCTCTGCGGCATCAACGACAAGGGTCCGGGCGAACGCGAGATAATGGAGGCAGCCGAGGACAAGGCCCTGGCGATGCTGCGTCAGACGGCGGAGAAGAAGAAATAACAGGGAGAGAGCCGCGCGCTAATCCTTGAAGTCAAGTTCCAGTTCCCTGGAGCCAAGGAGTTTGTAGCTCATCCTGTGATACGGAGTGACACCGTGAAGGCGTATCGCCTCACGGTGTTTTTTCGTTGGGTAGCCCTTGTTGCCCTTCCAGTCATACTGCGGATATTCTTCGGCGAGGGCGTCCATATAATCGTCGCGGTAGGTCTTGGCGAGGATGCTCGCCGCGGCGATAGACATATACTTGCCGTCGCCCTTCACAATGGTGGTGAAGGGCAGGTCGCCGTAAGGCTTGAAGCGGTTGCCGTCCACTATAACAGCCTGTGGGTGCGTCGAGAGCGCGTCGAGGGCGCGGTGCATGGCGAG
The DNA here is from genome assembly GCA_963639565.1 of uncultured Prevotella sp. Taxonomy (GTDB): domain Bacteria; phylum Bacteroidota; class Bacteroidia; order Bacteroidales; family Bacteroidaceae; genus Prevotella. The sequence goes on from CAVHWJ010000109.1 coordinate 5,036, forward strand.
GATGCTGGCGTTGAGGATGTTTATGCGGTCAATCTCCTCGGGCGTTACCACGCCCACCGCCCACGCCACGGCATCGCGCTCAATCACCGGGCGCAGTTCGCGGCGGCGGCGGTCGGTGAGTTTCTTCGAGTCGTTGAGCAGTTCGTTGTGGTAGCCGGGCGGCAGTATCACCGCCGCTGCATACACGCTGCCGGCGAGGCATCCGCGGCCCGCCTCGTCGCATCCGGCCTCAACGAGACCTTCGTAATAGTGGTTTTCGAGCGTTGCCATGACTTATCTGTTTTTAATGTTGCCGTTTGTGCGTATAGCCAACTGATACAGCGAGGGCAGAAGGATAAACAGGGAGAATATCACCGCCAGCGCCACGCGCCTGTGGTCGCCGCCGAAGAGGTCTGCGAGGTCGCCGTTCGCCACCTCAGGGGGCAGCACGCGCATCATCACGAAAGCCACCGTGTTGTTCACAAAGTGGTATGCCACGCCCGGCACGATGCTCCCCGTGCGACTGTATATCCACCCGAGGAACAGTCCAGCGAGCACCGCCATTGGCAACTGCGCCGGGTTCAGGTGTACGGCGGCGAAGAGAACGGCCGACACGGCTATCGCAGCCCAACGCGACTGCATCTTGGCGAGGAGAACTTTCAGTATCGCCCCGCGGAAGACCACCTCCTCGACGAACGGCGCGAAGAGGCAGAGTGTGAAGAAGCCGTAGTTGTTTGCCACCAACTGCTGCATCTGCTTCTCCACCACGTTGCTAAGGCCGGGGAGCAGTTCCTGCACCGCCATGCCGGGGATTATCGCCCCCACGCCGACGAGCGCGCTCCACACTAACACCGCCCACGGACGGCTCTGCAGATAAGAGGGCGAGAGGCGGCTCCAGCCGGACTTGACGAACACGAGGAGCGTAAGCACACTGTACACCGCCGAGGTGAGCACCATCACGTCGGCGCCGCCCTCTTTTCCGCCGGCGAGTTTCCACACCCACGGCACTATAAGTCCGCTCACCGCCATTATCGCCATAAACACCGCCACTTGCGTAACCACAAGCCACGCGGTAGAGGATTTCTTTGTATCTGTCATTTCGTTTGTCGTTTCGTTGTTATTTTGTTTGTTGTCCATTGGGGATTACTGTTTCTCCAGGCACCGCCTTGCCGCCTCCCTGTCCTTTTGGAGCTGTTCCATGAGAGCCGCTTCCGACGGGAATTTCCTTTCGTCCCTGAGCCTTGCGGCGAAAGCCACGGTGAGACTGCGGCCGTAGAGGTCGCCGCTGTAATCGAGGATGTTCACTTCGAGGGTTACTGAAGAGCCGTTGAACGTGGGGCGGTTGCCGATGTTCATCATCGCTGGGTGTCGCGAACCGTCGTCGAGCGTCGCCTCCACGGCATACACGCCGCGGGCAGGAACGAGTTTCAGGGGTTCGTCCACGCTGATGTTAGCCGTGGGGAAACCCATCCTGCGCCCCTCCTGCACGCCGCCCACAACCGTGCCGCCAAGGCGGTAGCGGTAGCCGAGACACTCCGCCGCCTTTTCCACCTCGCCCCTTTGGAGCAAATCGCGCACCACGGAGGAACTGACGTTCACGCCGCCGTCGGCGAGAGCCTCAGCCCTCACCACGTCGATGCCCAACTGCCGTCCGTGCGCCACATAGTCGCCGAAGCCCTCCTCGCGGTTGTGGCCGAAGCGGTTGTCGTAGCCTGTCACAAGGCAACGCACGCTGTTCTCGTCCCTCAGCACCGTCTTCATAAAGTCGAACGCCGAGAGTGCCGCCAACCGCTCGTTGAACGGCAGCACCACGCAGCTGTCCACGCCCGTCCGGCGTATCATCCGCACCTTCTCCTCCGGCGTACTGAGCATCAGCGGCCGCCTGTCGCCCCGCAGCACCTCGCGCGGATGACGGTCGAAGGTTATCACCATCGAACGCAGTCCGCGGCGCGCCGCCTCCGCCTTCACCTGTTCTATCAGGAAGACATGACCGCGGTGTACGCCGTCGAAAAAGCCTATCGTGGCAACGTATCCGCCGCTCATAACGCCGCCACCTCACTTTCGTCTATCCACTCCGTGCCGCTCTCGCCGCCGAGGAACAGCCATTCGTCGCCGTGGGAGACGTGGAGCGTCCTGATGCCCAGTTCCCTCGCCGCGGCGCAGTTTGCCGCCGAGTCGTCGATGAAGAGCGTTTCCTGCGGCACGATGCCGGTCTCGTCTATAAGCGTTGTGAAAATGCGCGGGTCGGGTTTCACCATACCCATTTCGTAGGAAATGAACATCTTGTCGAAGTAATGCTCCGGCGAGTGTCCTGCATTGGGGAAGAAATGTTCCACGGCCTTGCCCCAGTGTACGGGGTTGCTGTTGCTCAGGAGGTATATGTTGTATTTCTCGTGTAGCTTTTCTATCCTGTCGAGTCTTTCCCGGGGGATGCCTGTGAGCAGGTCGCCCCACGCGGCGGCGATTTCGTCGTCAGTGGCGGTGCAGCCCGGCGCGCGGCGGCGTATCTCGTCGCAGAACTCCTTGGTGGAAATCCTGCCGAGTTCAAGGTCGAGAAACATGTCTATCTGTTTGCACTCGTCCACATAGTGGGCTATCTCGCCGGCGCCGACGCGCCGCAGCGAGTCGATGCACCGCTGCCTGTCGAGGTCTACTATCACGCAGCCGAAATCGAAAATCAGGTTGCGGAGGGTGGTATTGGGGTGGTTCATTGTTTCATTGGTTTTCCTCCTTGCAAAGTTACTGCAAAACCCCGAAATCCCCCCTTTCCTCCCCCACCCTCCTTGTCTTTTTACGAATATTTTATAAAAAAAACACAAATACCGCATCCGCACCGTTTATTTTCCGCCTAAAATTTGGATATACGCCGCAAAGGCATTACCTTTGCATCCGCAAACTTGACAGCCGTTGGTGTCAGGACGGGCTTTTAGCTCAGTTGGTTAGAGCAACAGACTCATAATCTGGAGGTCCTAGGTTCAAGCCCTAGATGGCCCACTTGCAATGAAAAGAGCAGTCACGAAATCCGTGACTGCTCTT
>CAVHWJ010000110.1:0-7998 GCA_963639565.1 uncultured Prevotella sp.
CCCTCTATCTCCTTATCGAGATTCTTAATCTGCGAATCCCTCTTAAAGAGCACATTGTTCCTGTCCACGAGGAAGAATGTGGGGAGCCGCTGGATGTTGTACTGCACGAGGAGACTGGAGTTCATCGCGTCGTCGTCATGCACGCATATCCAGGGGAGGGCGGCGGTCTGCGTCTTCCAGAAATGCTCGTCGGGGTCGAGCGACACCTGAAAGATTTCCAGTCCGCGGCTGTGGTACTTGTTGTAGATGTCGCGCAGCTGCATGATGCGCTGCGTGGAGCCGTCAGAAGCGAACACGTGGAAATCGAGCAGCACTACCCTGCCCTTCATGTCGGTGAGGCGGCGCAGTGTGCCGCGGTTGTCGCGCAGGGCAACCTCGATGATGTTGGTGGCGTTCACCTTAGAGGGGTCGATGCCGCGGCGGCTCTGCGCTATCTTGTTCTCCATGATGCGCACGTTCTTCATTCCCTCGATGGCGATGTTGTGGAGGTTCTCGCCGCGCAGGGAGTTGGGGTGGAAAGTGTCCCAGCTCGTCGCCACGGCGGCGAAGGCCTTGATGTCTTCCTTGCTCTCGCGGGGGTTGAAGATGAGCCTGTCGCCGAGGGTCTGGAAGAGGGCGAAATACGACGACGCCTTCATGGGCTGGCGGTAGATGTATTCCTTTTTGATGCGGTCTTTGTATGCCTCTATCACCTTGGCGGCGGAGTCGGTGGCGGCGTCATAGCCCAGCGAGGGGTCGCTGCCGATGCGCGTGATGAGCGACTGCAACTCTATCTGCTTGAGGGCGAGTTCCTTTATCGTGGCGCAGTCTTCAGAGCCTTCCACCTTGTAGGCGGTGGACATCGCGGGGTAGTCGGCCTCCACGCGGATGTTCTCCGTGGAGTCCACGCTGAGGTTTATTATCTGTCCGGCGATGCGCAGACGGTAGAACTCCGGTGCCGAGGGCGCGTCGCCGGTGAAGCTGAACGCTCCGTCGGCGGAGAGTTTCACGGAGTCAACGGCGACGGGACCGTCGAGACTGACGTTCTCGAAATAGAGCACCGAGTCGGCGGCCTGCCGTATGTTTCCTTCCACGCGGAATTTCTTTCCTCCGCACGAGGTTATCATCACTGCCGCGAGGAGCGCGGCGCAAATGGTGGATATTGTCTTTTTCATCTTTCCGGTTTTATGCAACTGCAAATTTACGGGAATTTGCGCTAAAAACAAAACCCCTGCGCTACACTTTACAAAATAAATCCAAGAAAATTCATAATTAATTTATGAAAATTACTTCCCGTTGGTCAGTGGGTCTTCGACAAATCTCATGGTTAATTTATGGTTATTCGTGTCAAAAAATATCTGTTCTTTTGAACATAAATTCCCGTGAATTAACCACGAATTTTCATAAATTAATTTTGTCAATACTAACGAACAGTTACATTCCCATGAATTTTCATGGTTAATCTTGCCGTAAGAGGGATGAAAAGGGGTGGTTTGACAAGCTCCCAACGGATGATGGGAGGTCTCCCAACGGCCGATGGGCGGTCGGGGAAACGGCGGTCTGCCGACGACAAAGCACACAGTTTCCACTGTTTTGATGTACGACTTAAACAGAAAGGAATACGCCCACTGATGCACACGTAAATTTGTTTGAAAAATATTTTTGTGTTATACGTGTTTTGTTTACCTTTGCACTGTCAGTAGCATCTCCTCAAATTTGCCATTACAGAGGGCCTGTTTGGGGAAATTGTTATATAATGGCGTTTGCGTGAAAACTTTTGCATATAAATCGATAAATAAAAATATGAAAAAGAAATTCGAGCTACCCCAAAATGTGTTGGAAGCATTGTCAGTGGAGCACATGTTTGCATTGAGAGGTGGAAACATGTTCATTGACGTAAAGAATAACGGCAAAAACTGTTCTGCCATTAATGCGGCAAACAGTTGCGACACCGTGAACAACGCCAAGGATTGCAGTGTTATCAACAGAAACAAAAGTTGTACGGCGATAAATGACAAGAAGAATTGCACTGTCATAAACGAGCCTGTTCCATCCGGGCCGCAGAAACCTAAGGGAAGTGTCTGACACCTAAATAGCCCAAGCGGAAACTTTCGTGTGTCAAATTACATACCAATACATTCTTTGTCTGATTTTATCGTATGAAAAAAAGCTATTTTCAAGATTATGTTTGCATTGACGGCAAATATTATATGCACATCAACTTTGCGAATATGTCGTTTGTCTTTTTAGACGAATTGGCGCACAACTTATATACAGAGGTAGACGGTATAGACAAGATAAGGAATAAATATGCGAAGGTTTATGATAGGCTAAATTCACTGGAGTTCATTATTGACGACGACATAAACGAACATGCCATCGTGGAGATGAAAAGACAAATGGAACTTTATGACAAGTCAATGTATCATCTCATAATAAATCCCACATTGGACTGTAACCTGTCATGCTGGTACTGCTATGAGAACAAAAAGAAAGGGAGTGCGATAAAAGACGAGGTGATAGACGGAATAAAGCGTCATATAAAAACGTCATTCGAATTGTCGCCCTACAGGAACTTGAATCTGTCGTTCTTCGGAGGAGAGCCGTTTTTAAGGTATGACACAATAGAGGAAATTTCGTCGTACGCAGACGCCTTCTGCCAGTCAAACAGTGTAAATCTGAATATTGATTTCACAACAAACGGCACACTGATAACAAAATCCGAAGTGCTTTTTCTGTCCAGATTCAACTGTACGTTTCAGATAACGCTTGACGGGAACAAGGAGCGGCACAACAAGGTGAAATTCTCAAAGGGCAAAAAGCACGATACATATACAGCGGCCATAAACAACGCGAGACTGATACAAGATAACATCAAGAACTCCCACGTTTTCCTCAGAATAAATTTCGATGGACACTCCCTTGAAAAATTTGACGAAATACTGGAAGATATAGATGTCATGGACAGGCGGCGTACAACCGTCATACTGAAAAGGATTTGGCAAATCGGGGAAGGCTGCGTCGGCAAGGGACAGATAATAGACACCATAAACAAATTGTTTGACAAAGGATTCGTGGTAGATTATTATACTCAAGGGAAACTCTGCTTTGCGGAAAGACTCAACGAGACAGTAGTGAACTACGACGGCAACGTGTATAAGTGTACGACAATTACAGATTTTGACGAGAACAATTCTTACGGGAAATTGGACTGCGAAACAGGGCTGATTGGATGGAAACCGAGCAAGCTTGCGGAATGCACGATGGACTTGCGCCCGGAAAGATGCAAAGCCTGCCGGGCTTATCCGTCATGTTACGGACCTTGCAACAACCACATACTCTCCGGGCACAACAACTGTTACATTGACAGCCTTGATTTGACAAAAGAAGAATATTTCCTTTACCTGTACAAATCAGCGTTCCAAAAGAAATCTGTATTCTGCAACTAACCGAGGAGGAACATGGGAAAAACCGCATACATCAGGCAACTGTTACTACTGTTTTTATGCCTCTCGTTAAAGCCTTCGTGCATATACAGCCAACACACACTGAAAGGGCGTGTGGCCGAAACTGGCGGTAACACCCTCGAAGGAGCAAGCGTCACAGTCTTCAAAGGCGGAGCGGTATGCGGCTACAGTTCCACAAATGTAAAGGGTGAATACCAAATAAGGAACATTCCATCAGGCGAATACGAAATCTCCGCCAGCTGCGTGGGAATGGAAAGCGACGAAGTGAAGATTGACATAGGCGCAGACACGGAAAGGGATTTTGTCCTGAGAGAGGGGAACATAGAGCTTGACAGCGTGGTGGTATCGGCAAAACGCCCTGCCGTGAGGACAGCAAGAGGTCACATCTATTATCTTTCAAAGGAGGCGGTGGCAAGCGGCGACCCTTTCACTGCGTTGATGGAGATACCGGAACTGGTGAGCAACAGGACAAGCCAAAGCGTAACCTCGCAGGACGGCAAGTCGCTTGTCATACTCGTAGACGGAATGAGGGTGAATTCCGGAATCGCGCCAATATCTCCAGACAGGATAGAGTCAGTAGAGATAGTGGATGTGGCAGGGGCAAAGTATATGTTTGACGGCGGAGAGAAAATTCTCAACATCCACACGAAAAAGCGTTATCCGCCCTACCTGTATCTGCAGGAGTCTGCAAGAGACGACATCCCCGCATACTGGCAGTTTTTTGACACACAGTTTGAAACCGGCTCCCCGAAATATTCCTTTGGGGGCAAGTTCTACATTGACGGAGGACACGACAACAGGACATACATGGATTTGGAGGCGGAAACCTCTTCGTACCGGCGCACAGAGACGACAACCACGAAAAGCTGCAGCAGAAGCCTTTCGTATGAGATGATGCTGAAGGCCAAACCGGCGGAAGATACATATCTGGCGTTCTATGTCGTAGGGGAAAAGTCGAAAGAACACTCAAGCAGTTCCGGCGACGGCATCCTTGACACCGGCGAATATGGGGCGTACACGTCTTCCGGTTTTGCGAAATACAAATCCGACATTTTGTCCGGAAACCTGTATTTCTACAAGAAGAACAGGAACAATACACTGGACGCCACATTATGGGGAACCATGAACAACAGCCGGACGGACAACTGCATGATTCAGAATTTTGCTGAACGCAAATGGCACGGGCAAAACGCCATAGAGGTGAAGACACATACTTTCGGGGAAAAACTCGACTACACGTTCAATATCAGAGGCGCCGAAGCTAACGTCGGAAACGTAACCACCTTTTCCCGATACCGCATGGAAGACGGAAACGCCGCTTCAGGGACTTACCTCCACGACCGTTTTTGTGAATACGTTTATCTCGGACTGTCGGGCGTTCTCGCGAAGATAAACTACCAGATTTCGGCGGGATATGATTTCGTATGGATGAAGTCTGGCGGAACAAACGGCAGATACCACAAGCCAAGGCTTTCTGTGTCGGCGGACAAAGACCTGACAGACTGCATGAACCTGAGCGTGAAGTACACCCACAATATCTGCCCTCCGGAAATTTCAAGCATGAACCCCTATAACACCTCGTCTGATTCCCTTGTGTATTCAAGCGGAAACCCTCATCTGCGCCCTTCCGTCGTGCAATCGGCGGAACTTACGCTGTCTTACGGCAAGAACGGCTTCAATTCGTTTCTGAGCGGTGAGTACAACCGTTCGACAGACACCCCGGAAACATCGGCATACACTACGCCAGAGGGCATCTACCATTCCACAATCGAGAATCTCGGACACACAAGCATGCTGAAGCTCACGGCGAACGCCTCATATTACAAGAAAGGAACGAGGATAAGCCTGAAATACCAGTATGCCTTTGACTATTTTCAAGCTATGGGGGCAAAGAAACATTACAACATCCAGATGATGATGTTCGGCAAGATATGGCATGTAGACTATACACTTACCGCCAGTTACGAGAACCGGACTTACACTCCCGTATCCGTCACCAAGGCAAGGACTCCGTCTATCGGAATCACGCTCGGCTATCAGTTCCGGAAGGAATGGCAGGTTACAATAGGCATGAAAAGGTTCGGGAGGAGCAAAACCGTAATGCTCACGGACATACCCGGATATAGCGGCAGCGTGGTAAACAGGGGCAACGCCGTTTACCCCTTCATTCTCATCAGGTGGACGATGAGAAAGAACATGAAGCGTAAGATTGGCCTTGAAAACGTAATGTTCATGAGAGACCAGGACGAAAAAATCAAGTTATAGCCTTCGTCAATGAAATTTCATCTTACCCGCCAGCTTGACACCACGCAGTGCGGAACTGCCTGTATGCACATGATATGCCGGCATTACGGAAAGGACTGTCAGATGCCGACACTGGAAAAAATGTGTCCGCCTACTTCCGACGGGGTCTCCTTGCTTGGAATAGTAAGGACACTACAAAGTCTCGGTTTTGACACAAACTGCGGAAAGACCGACACAAACGGCCTTTTCTCCTTGCCCAAACCTTGCATCTTGCATTGGGAGAACAGGCATTACGTCGTTCTCTACAAAACAAGTCGTGGCCGGGGCGGAAAACAGTTTTACATAGCAGACCCGGCCATAGGAAAGGTCAGATACGGGGAAGAAACCATGCTCGAAAAATGGGCTGCGTTTTCAGCCGCCCACAAAGGTGTAACCGTCACGGCTGTTCCTGCGGAAAAATTCCGTCGTACCTCCAAGGACGAACATCATGACAGATTGTCGCTGCTCTCCCTTGCAGAGACCGTGAAGCCGCACTGGAAACGTTTCGTCACAGCATTTCTGACACTGGCAGTCGGTTGCCTCATGCAATTGGCTTTCCCCTTGCTTACCCAGACTCTTGTTGACAAAGGAATAAACGGCAGGGACATATCCTTTGTGTGGCTGGTACTAATCGGACAAATCATGTTGTCCGCCAGTTCCACAGCCATGGATTTCTTCCGGCGCAGAATACTCGTCCACGTTGGTTTCTCCATAAACATGTCCGGGGCAGTCGCCTTTATGGAAAAACTATTCAGACTACCCATGACGTTCTTTTCCGCAAGGCATTCGGGGGACATAATGCAACGCTTGAACGATTGCTCAAGAATTCAGTCTTTCCTTACAGGACAAATGCTTTCCGCTTCATTCGCCGCCCTCTCTTTTGTGACATTCTCTGTAGTGTTGTTCAGATACAACATCCCAATATTTGCCGTATTCTATGGTTTCACGTTCTTGTATATGGCATGGTCGCTGCTCTTCGTCAAGAAACACAAGATTTTGGACTATGATGTCTTTGAAAAATCGGCAGAGAACCAGGACAGCGTTTGGCAACTCATAAAAAACGTACAGGAAATAAAAGTGCAGGGGTGTGCAAGCCGTAGGGAGGAAGAGTGGAAAGAAATACAAAACGGATTATTTTCTTTGCAGCTGAAAACATTGAATATGCAGCAAGCGGAATGTTCGGGGGCTGTGCTCATAAACAGTCTCATGAACATTGCCGTGACCGTGATGTCTGCATTGGCTGTGATAGACGGTAGCTTGTCTTTCGGAATGATGCTTGCCATTCAATATATTATCGGGCAGATGTCATCGCCCGTTGAACAAGCCACGGCTTTCATCTATGCCATACAAGACACGAGAATAAGTATGCGGAGGATTAATGAAATCCGTGGAACTGAAAACGAAAGCGGCGATACGGCCAAGATCTTCGTTGAAAGCGAAGGAAAAGACATCACATTCAGCGACGTTTCTTTCAGCTACGACCACTTTGCGCCGATGCCAGCACTTAACAAGATAAACATGAAGATAGATAACGGTAAAACCACGGCTATAGTTGGAGCAAGCGGCAGCGGAAAAACCACAATTATGAAACTGCTCCTTGGATATTCCGGGGATTTTAAAGGCAGCATAAAAATTGGGGACGAGGACCTGAGGGACTACGACATGGACTCATGGAGAAGCCAGTGCGGCGTTGTCATGCAAGATGGTGTGATCTTCGCCGACACGATAACAGGAAACATCACCATGAGCGACGAAAATTACGATGATGACAGACTAAGGGAATCTTGCAGAATGGCGAAAATAGACAAATTCATAGAATCACTGCCGCAAAAGTATGACACAAGGATAGGGCATAACGGCATGGGAATGAGTGCCGGACAAAAACAGCGGCTGCTGATAGCAAGAGCCATATACCGCAACAGGCAGTATCTCTTCATGGACGAGGCTACAAACGCCCTCGATGCCAACACTGAAGCTGAAATAGTCAAGGAACTTGAGACATTCTACAAGGGAAGGACTGTACTGCTCATAGCCCATAGATTGAGTACCGTAAGCAAGGCAGACCGAATACTCGTCATGGACAAGGGGAAAATCATAGAAACTGGAACGCACGAAGAACTTGTAGAAAGACATGGCGAATATTACAGGCTTGTCAAAAATCAACTTTCCGTATAGCATAGCTATTTTTGTGTTCCCTCTGTATGATTTGTATTACGACGGCAAAGCGAACAAAAAAAAGGTGAAAAGCACGTTTCTTAGTGTTTTTATA
>CAVHWJ010000111.1:0-7978 GCA_963639565.1 uncultured Prevotella sp.
TCACGCTCGGCGTGAAGCTCGCTCCCGATTTCAGCGTGCCGGCAGGACTTAACACGTTCCGTGTGACCGCCACCGACCAGAACGGCAACACTTCGGAGACCGACGTGACATACAGCGTTGAGGCTACCAACCGCGGCCCTGTCTACACCGGTGCTGAGGAATACTCGCTCGGCGTGGGCGCGTTGTCTGCGGAATACGCATGGACATCGCTGTTCACCGACCCCGAGGGCGACGACATGACATACAATGTGTACGTGATGAGTCCCGAGGTCGCCACGGTGTACAAGTCGGACAACGGCTTCGTAATCGCCGCAAAGAAGGTTTCCGAGACGCAGCTCGTGCTCGCCGCAACCGACAGCAACGGTTCGACGACGACAGTTAAGCAGCCTCTCCACATAACCTCTGCCACTGCGATAGGCGGTGCTACGGCAGACAACGGCGGTATGACGGTTAATGCCAACGGTTCGTCGGTATCTGTTACCGTGGGCGAGGGCATCGCCAACGCCAAGTTCTACCTGTATGACACCACCGGCAAACTGCTTGACAAGCTCAACGCCGGAAACGTCTCCGCAGGACAGACCGTCACCTTCGGCTCTTGCAACCTGCCGCAGGGTGTCTACACCGTGCTTGTTGAGGGCAACGGCAAGACCAAGGCAATTAAGATTGAAAAATTGAAAGATTGAAAAATGGAAAGGTTGAAACAACGGATTGATTGAAGCGACAATCCTAATCCGTGAAACCTGTTTATGAAAATTCGTGGTTAATTCCCGGCAATTCGTGTTCCAAAGAGACATTGTTTTCTTTTCAACATAAATTCCCGTGAATTTTCCACGAATTTTCATTTATATGATGTTCCGCGAGGCGTTTTAACATAAATATTCGCCTTGCATTATGGGCTTTCTCGAATAAAAGTAGTATTTTCGCAGACGAGAACATAAAGCGAGCTACATTATGGAAGAAATAGTGAATTGTTATCCTGTGGGAATACAGACCTTTGAGAAAATCATCAAGGGCGGTTATCTCTATGTGGACAAGACGAAGTATATCGTGGATTTCAGACGGAAAAAAATGAGCTACGTCTTCCTGAGCCGGCCCAGGCGGTTCGGCAAGTCGCTGTTCGCCTCCACCCTGCAAGCCTATTTCGAGGGGCGCAAGGAACTCTTCGAGGGGCTGGCTATTGCCAGTTACGAAAAGGAATGGGTGAAGCACCCCGTGCTGCATTTCGACATGAGCGGGGCAAAGCATTTCGACGCGGAAAGTCTGAAAGGCTACCTTGACTATATCCTCAGGCCGTATGAGAAGATTTACGGCAAGGGAGAGGGGGAAGACACTCCCAACAAACGGCTGGAGGGCATCGTGGAACGCGCCAACGAACAAACCGGGGAGAAAGCTGTGGTCATTATAGACGAATACGACGCTCCGTTGCTCGACGTGGTACACGAGAAGGAGAACCTGAGGGAACTCCGACTTATAATGCAGAATTTCTACAGTCCGCTGAAGAAGCTCGACCCATATCTGGAATTCACCTTCATCACGGGCATCACCAAGTTCTCGCAACTGAGCATATTCAGCGAACTGAACAACCTCGACAACATCAGTATGCTCGACCAGTATTCCGCCATCTGCGGCATCAGCAAGACGGAACTGACCACCGTGATGAAACCGGACGTGGAGGGCTTGGCAAAGGCACTGCACATGACCTACGACGAATGTCTTGAGGCACTGCAAAACTATTACGACGGCTACCATTTCAGCAAGGATTCCGAGGACGTTTTCAATCCGTTCAGTCTGGTAAAAGCACTGAACGGACAAGACATCTCTTCCTATTGGTTCGGTTCAGGCACCCCGACTTTCCTCCTGAAGCAGTTAGACAAGTTCAACGTCAGCCTTAACGACTTGGAGTGCCAGGACGTGGTGCTCAGTTCGTTCGACCTCTCGCCGGAGGAAATGACCGACGCGCTGCCGCTGCTCTACCAGAGCGGCTACCTTACCATAAAGAAATACGAACCGGCGTTTCAGGAATACACCCTCGGCATCCCCAACAAGGAGGTTCGCAACGGCTTGCTCAATTCCATGATTCCCCACTACGTGAACCCGCGCCGTGCCGACAACGACGCTTTCCTCCTCGGCTTCTGCAAGGCGGTGTACCGCGGCGACATCGAGGCAGCCTTGGAGCACATGCGCACTTACATGGCATCAATCCCCTACGACTTGGAGAACCGCACGGAAAAGCATTTCCAGACCATCTTCTACCTGATGTTCAGTTTCCTCAACATTTACATCCGCACGGAGGTGAAGAGTGCCGTGGGCAGGGCGGATGCCGTGATGCACATGCCCGACACCGTATATGTTTTCGAACTGAAGGTGGACAAGAGTGCCGACGAGGCTCTGGCTCAGATTGACGAAAAGGGCTATATGCTCCCTTACCACGCCGACGGCAAACGTCTCGTTAAAGTCGGCATCAGCTTCGACAGCAAGCAGAGGACTATCGCAGAGTGGAAGATAAAGGAGGAATAGTCGCCAAAGCTATCGGAAAAGTTAAGTTCATAACTTTTGAACTTATATTCAAAGCTTTTGAACTTATGTTCAAAGCTTTTGAACTTATGTTCAGAACTTATGAACATAGATTGTCCTGTATGTTTGATTAAGTGGTTAGACCTTTTAAATGAAAGAGCCGCCGTGAAATTCTTATTTGTTAAATCCAGCCTTATTTGTGTATAAAGATTTTTTTTTGTACTTTAGCGGCGAATTTACAGAAACCTTAACGGCGTTCGGGGGCGGCTTGCCGAATACCGCGCGCCGGTGATAAAACCACAGATTACAATGAAACACCCGAAGATATTGGTTGCCGCGGCGCTGTTGGCTTGCTCGGCAACGGCAAAAGCGGAGACGAAGACTCTCAGCGTGACACTGAAGAACACACTTGGCGTGACGAGGATTGACGTTCCCGTTGTTCTCTCGCTGAAAGACATCCCATTCAACGTGGCGGATGCCGTGGTGACGGCGGACGGACGCGAAGTGCCGTCGCAGATTGACGACCTCGACCTCGACTTGCGCAGCGACGAACTCGCTTTCGTCATCGACATCGACGCGAAGCAGAAGAAAACCGTTTCAGTCACCCTCTATTCAGACAAACAAACGGAACGCAACTATCCGCGCCGCACTTACGGCGACATGATAGTGAGGGACTCCAAGACGAAGAAGAAAAACAAGTTCCCGGGATATGTCCATTCCCTCTCAGCACCAGAAGGCGTGGACGTGTTCCACCTGTTGCACCACCACGGCGCGGACTTCGAGTCGGAACTCGCCGCATACAGGGTGTATTTCGACGAGCGTCAGACATACGACCTCTACGGCAAATACAAGAAACAGCTCGAACTTGAAACCAGCCAGTTCTATCCCGACGACGACCAGCTCGCCGCAGGGTACGGCGACGATGTGCTGTGGGCAGGACAGACGGTAGGTCTCGGCGCGCTGCGCGGTTGGGACGGCACGAAGACCACTATGGTAAGTCCCGTGAAATCCCGCGGCCAGCGCATGGTGGCGAGCGGACCCGTGCGCACGATTGTGGAACTGACGGACAAAGGTTGGCAGCTCGCCGGCAACACCTTCAACTTGCGCCAGAACGTGATAATCTACGCCGGACACCGCGACTGCGAGATACAGGTGTTTCAGGACACCCCGGACGTGAAGCCGGAGTATGCCACGGGAGTGATAAACCTCAACGACAAGGCGTTCAGCGACCACAAGGGACTCGTGGGCGTGTGGGGCGGCAACTGGCCCAACGGCGCGAAGGACTCCATAGCCGGGAAACCGAAAATCGTTGTGGGACTTGCCGTGTGTGTGCCTGAGAAATATGTGGTGAGCGAACCCACGTCGGAGAAGGAGCATCTGCTGTATGTCATCGGGGCGAAGGGCGGCGACCGCCTGTCGTATAACATGGCGTTCACCTGCGACAAGGAGACGTTCGGCTACAAGGACAGCAAGGAGTGGTTCGCATGGATGAAACAATGGAAGAAGGAGCTTGACAACCCGGTGCAAGTGACCGTTACGGAGTGAGACAAACACAATTAGTATTCATATATAATAAGGTAAAAGATGAAAGAATTTTTCAAGTATGTCAGTGCTACGGTAGTGGGTATATTCGCCTTCACCGTTATCGTGGGCGTTATCGCCACGGTCAGCATCATAGGAATGGTTGCTTCGGGCAGTTCCACAAAGGACGTGGCGGACAACACCGTGTTCGTAATCAACCTCAACGGACCGTTGCAGGAACGTTCTGAGGAAACCGTAATCTCCAAGATAATGGGGCAGGGCGGTGTAGGCAAGATTGGTCTCGACGACCTCCTGAACGGCATCAAGAAAGCCAAGGACAACGACAAGATAAAGGGCATCTACATCGAGGCCGGAGCTTTCGCCCCCGATTCATACGCCTCGCTGCAGGAAGTGCGCAAGGCGTTGCTCGACTTCAAGAAGAGCGGCAAATGGATTGTGGCATACGGCGACATTTACAGTCAGGCTACATACTACCTCGCTTCGGTGGCCGACAAGATTTTCCTGAACCCCAGCGGACAGGTGGACTGGCACGGCCTCGCCTCTGAGACGATGTTCCTGAAAGACGCAATGGCGAAGTTCGGCGTTAAGATGCAAGTCGTTAAGGTAGGCGCATACAAGAGCGCGACCGAGATGTTCACCGGCGACAAGATGAGCGACGCCAACCGTGAGCAGATCACGGCGTTCGTGGCAGGAACATGGAACACGATATGCACCGACGTTGCCGCAAGCCGCAAGCTGACAGTGAAGCAGCTCAACGACTATGCCGACAACTTCATCACGCTTGCCGACGCGAAGGACTACCTGAAGATGAAGCTCGTGGACAAGCTGACCTACACCGACCAGATGAAGGCGGAGGTGAAGAAACTCCTCGGCGTTGATGCCGACGACGACATCAACACAGTGGGCATCAGCGGTATGGCGGCACTGCCCGAAGAGAAGAAAGACGGCGACGAGATTGCCGTGTACTACGCTTACGGCGACATCGTGGACGGCGTTGCCGGAGGTATAATGGACAAGAAAGAAGCCGTTATCGACGGCACGAAGGTGAGCGAGGACCTGAAGAAACTCGCCGATGACGATGACGTGAAAGCCGTGGTTATCCGCGTGAACTCAGGCGGCGGCAGCGCATACGCTTCGGAACAGATATGGAGAGCCGTGCAGCTGCTCAAGGCCAAGAAGCCCGTGGTGGTTTCAATGGGCGGCATGGCGGCGTCGGGCGGTTACTACATGAGTTGCGCCGCCAACTGGATTGTGGCAGACCCGACTACAATCACCGGCAGTATCGGCATCTTCGGAATGTTCCCCGACGCCAGCGGACTTATCACGCAGAAGCTCGGCGTGAAGTTTGACAATGTTTCAACTAACAAATACAGCAACTTCGGCACAAGGGCGCGTCCGTTCTCCGAAGAGGAACTCAACCTGCTCGGCGCATACATCGGCCGCGGCTACAAACTCTTCCGCCAGCGTGTGGCAGACGGCAGACACCTGACAACAGACCAGGTGGAGAAGATAGCTCAGGGCCGTGTATGGCTCGGTTCAGATGCTCTCAAGATTAAGCTCGTGGACCAGCTCGGCGGCATCGACGACGCGGTGGCAAAGGCGGCGCAGCTTGCCAAACTGGAGAAGAGCCACGTGGAGGCATACCCTGCCAAGGCCGACTGGATGGAGAGCCTGATGTCTGAGGCGAGCGGTTCAAGCTACCTCGATGCGCATCTGCGCGCGGCAATGGGCGAGTATTACACCACCTTCATGCTCTTGAAGAACATCAACGAGCACTCCGCGATACAGGCGCGCTTGCCGTATGTGATAAACCTGAAATAAAAGACTTACGTATTCATTCTTCGTCAGCGCATGGAAGGTGATTTCATAAAGATAAACGAATGGCTGTTGCCGTTGAGCTGGATTTACGGACTTGGCGTGCGGTTCCGTAACCAGCTCTTTGAACTCGGCATCTTGAAGAGCCGCAGTTTCGACGTGCCGGTCATTTCCGTGGGAAACATCACGGTGGGAGGGTCGGGCAAGACCCCACATGTGGAGTTTCTCATCGAGACCCTGCGCGACAAGATGAAGGTGGCGGTGCTCAGTCGCGGCTACAAGCGCAAGAGCCGCGGCTTCGTGCTCTCGGACAAGGACACCGCCATGAGCGAGATAGGCGACGAACCCTATCAGATGAAGAAGAAATACCCCGACATCTACGTGGCGGTGGACAAGGACCGCTGCCACGGCATAGAACAGATAACCGGGGGGAAGGAGACGGGCGACACCGACGTGGTGCTGCTCGACGACGCTTTCCAGCACCGCTACGTGAAGCCGGGCATCAACATCCTGCTCGTGGACTACCACCGCCTGATAATGTATGACAAGCTCCTGCCGGCAGGAAGGCTCAGGGAACCGCGCAGCGGCAAGTCGAGGGCCGACATCGTTATCGTGACGAAATGTCCGCGCGACCTAAAGCCCATGGAGTTCCGCGTGATAACCAAGACGATGAACCTCTTCCCGTATCAGAAGCTGTATTTCACCACGCTGAAATACGGCAGTCTGAAACCCGTCTACTGCGGCGAGGACAGGAAACTCTCGTCGCTGAAACCCGACACCCGGGTGCTCCTGCTCACGGGCATAGCGTCGCCAAAGCAGATGATAGTGGACCTGAAGCCCTACACGGAGAACATCACGCCCCTCACGTTCGCCGACCACCACCAGTACAAGCCCTCCGACATCGACCGCATCAACCGTGCGTTCGCCGACATGGAGGGCAGCGACAAGATTGTGGTGACTACGGAGAAGGACAACGCGCGACTCTTCGGCATGGAGGGGTTGAGCGACGAGGTTAGGAGGAATTTGTATGTACTGCCTGTTGCCGTGGAGTTCATGCTCGGGCAAGAGGAGGAATTTAAAGATAATATCATAGACTATGTACGAAAAAATTCAAGAAACAGCATCCTGGCTAAAGCAAAGGATGACCACAAGTCCGAAAACCGCGATAATCCTGGGAACAGGCCTCGGACAATTAGCTTCAGAAATAACTGACAGTTACGAATTCCCCTACGAGGACATCCCCAACTTCCCCGTATCAACCGTTGAGGGACACGCCGGAAAACTCATCTTCGGCAAGCTCGGCGGCGTGGACATCATGGCGATGGAAGGACGCTTCCACTACTATGAGGGCTACAACATGAAGGAGGTGACGTTCCCCATCCGCGTGATGTATGAATTAGGCATCAAGACGCTCTTCGTGTCGAACGCCTCGGGCGGCATGAACCCGGAGTTCAAGATCGGCGACCTGATGATCATCACCGACCACATCAACTTCTTCCCCGAGCATCCGCTGAGGGGCAAGAACTTCCCCACGGGGCCGCGCTTCCCCGATATGCACGAGGCTTACGACAAGGCACTCATCGCCGAGGCCGACGCTATCGCCAAGGAGAAGGGAATACGCGTGGTTCACGGCGTGTACGTGGGCGTGCAGGGGCCGACGTTCGAGACACCGGCAGAATACAAGATGTACCACCGCCTGGGCGGCGACGCAGTGGGCATGAGCACTGTGCCTGAGGTAATCGTGGCGCACCACTGCGGCATCAAGACCTTCGGCATCAGCATCATCACCGACCTCGGTCTTGAGGACACCCCGGTGGAGGTGAGCCACGAGGAAGTTCAGGTGGCCGCCAACAACGCGCAGCCGCTTATGACGGAGATTATGCGCGAGATGATACGCAGGGCGTGACCTTATTATATATGGCGGTATGATACGTCATTATATATGGCGGTCTTATACGCCGATGAAATGAAAGTGCGGCCTTTTTGCACTTTGTCCCATGAAAAAAAGGGGGATGAAGCGTAAAAAGGTCGCAGTTTTTTATTTCTTCTCGTAAAATCCCTCTACCTTTGCAGCCGCTGAAAAGTGTAAATTCATGCGGCAAATAAC
>CAVHWJ010000112.1:0-7932 GCA_963639565.1 uncultured Prevotella sp.
CCATGCACAAAGTACTCACCTTTCTGCTTGTCGCGCTGCGAGGAATAACGGTGTATGGCATCGGCGATATACTTGAAATAATCCTCCCACTTGCCGTCGTAGGCAAGATAACTTTCCAATTCACTCTTCTCGTAATTTTCAAAGGTAAGGTCGTTCTCTTTATATGTGTCGAGAAGATAGCGGAATATCTGTTCACGCACCACCTCGTTGGGGATGACGAATTTCATCTTTCCCCTTAAAGTTCCGGCTATTGTCACCATACCGAAATAATACAGCAGACTTACGAAATTGTCGGGGTCGCCGATGTTCTCGGCGGGGAAGCCGGTCTTTAGCGTGCCTGTTATATAACCGTTATTCACAAGGTTCTGGATTACGCTTGCGTCGTGGGCGAATTCCTTGTCGCGGCGGATTAGCATACGCAGTTTGTTGTAGTCCACGCGGATGTTCTCCTCCACCATGTTGTCCGGAATCGTGCCATGGCTGCCGATGTAGTTGTCGATAAAATAAAGCACCATGTTGGAGTTATACATCGTAGTTTTGCCGTATGCAGCCTTTGCGAAACAGTAGTTGTCGTACCAAGGCTTCATTATCTCAATCAACTCATCTACGGTGTAGTTGTGGATATTGCAGAAATCGGTGTAGTAAGTAAGCATTTCGCGCACCTCTTCTTCCGTGAAGCCGGTCATTTCGTTGAACTCATAGCTGAGTGTGTAGTTAGTGCCGATGTTAAAGCCGCTTGTAAGGTCGTCCATTGTCACGGGACTCACGCCTGTGACAAACACACGCTCTATCGAACTGTACGTGCCGGCCTTTATGGTGTCGAAGAAATTACGCAGATAACCTGTGCCGTGCGTCTCAGACCGGTACTCGTCAAGGCATCCCGGTTCGGCGAGAATCTTGTTGGTGAAGTGGTCGTACTCGTCAATGAAAAGATATATCTTCTTGCCCACTTCGGCACAACGCTTATACAGGTAGTCAAGTTGGTCTACGGCACCGTTACATTCCGTTTTCATTCTTTCTACGGTGTCGGAAGGCAGATATTTGGCGTAGCGGTCGCAGAACACCCTGAATTCCGTGTTGCAATGGGTGTCCAGAGCCTTACGGTAATTGTTGATTTCGGCATTGACAACAGCGAAGTTCAACTGTATCACAAGATACTTGTTGCGTTCGGGTGTCGGGTGGTCTCCGATGTAAAGCCCTTTGTAGAGCATATCAAAGATACCAGCGTCGTTGATGTCGTAGTAATGCTGGAGCATCGACATGGTGAGGCTCTTGCCGAAGCGGCGAGGGCGGATGAAGAAGAAGAATTTGTTGGCTCGCTCTATCTTCTCGATGAAGCGGGTCTTGTCCACATAATAACAGTCGTCGCGCCTTACCGCCACGAAATTCATCATGCCATAGGGGATTCTCTTGGGGTATCTCTGTATGCTGTCCGTATTTTCTGCCATAACCGTAGGTTTGTTGTCTGTAATTCTGATATTCAGCAAAGTTATTGATTTTCCGTGAATGTTCAAAGGATTTCGGGGAAATAGCGGCGGACACATAAAAAACAGGGCTTCTTTTGAGGTAAGAGCGGCTTTTTTGCTAACTTTGCAGACATATATAATCAAACACCTTGTGGGGAACGGGCGGTTTCCCAAATCAAACATCAGACACCTATGTCAATGCAACTTATAAAACGAACGTTATTGTGGGTGATGCTCTGCATTATTGCGGCGGTGGACTGTCTTGCGCAACCCTACTGCCGCATAAAGACATTCTCAATGGCGCAGAGGATTACCACCAACCATATAACCCACATGGAACAGGACAGCGGCGGTATGCTGTGGTTCTCGTCGATAAACGGACTGTGGTCGTTCGACGGCTACGACTTCATGCCGCGCCGCGCCAACGGCGAACTCCAGTCCATAACAACCCAGCGATATCTCTCGCTCCGCCCCAATCACAGCGGCGGTATATACCTCACAGACAACAGCCGCCACCTCTACCTATACACAGGCATCGACGGCCGCTTCCACAACATTTCCAAAATCCTCGCCTCAAAGGGCATCGACATGAAAGTGCTCGACATAATGGCGCTCGAGAACGGACACACGTGGCTGGTGGGCATGAGAAATACCAGTCCGGGACTTGTTCGCATCGGCGACAGCAAAATCCTCCGTGGCGAGGGCATAGAGACAGTGAGTGCCAGTCCCCTCCGCGACGCCACTTACCGCGCCGTGATATGCAGCGACGGTTCGGAAATCATCTACGGCAAGATAGGTGTCTACGCCCCCGGCAAAGGAAAGATTTATACAGGGAAAGTGCTGACGTGCCTCCCCGTGGGCAAATGCCTTATGTGGGGCGGCGAGGGAAACGTTGTCACCGTTTACGACCCACGTACCGGTAAACAGTCACGCTTTGCCATGCCCGAAGGTGTGGACAACGTGAACAACATGACGGCGGTGGATAAACGTCGCGTGGTCTGCGGAACTGACAAGGGACTGGCGGTGATAGACCTCCCCACGCGCCGCGTGTCGTTGGTGGGCTTGAGCAACCCGAGTTCGCCGTCGAACAAAGTGACCAACATCTTCTTCGACTCCTCCCACCGCCTGTGGGTATTCACCGAGAGCGACGGAGTGACCTTCTTCCAACCGGGACTGAAAGACCGCCGATGGCTGATGGCGAGAGCCAGCGGCGAGAATCGAGGCACCACAGCCGACTTCACAGTGTGGGTGGAAGACCGTCAGCACACCGTGTGGACGATTCCGCGCGGCGGCACGTTCAGCTACTACGACGAGGCGGCGGCGCGCCTTGTGCCGCAACCCATTTACGAACAGGAAAACAGGCGGTTCGCCATTCCCGAAATGAAACGCGTCTTCGTGGACAAGCAGAAGAACCTTTGGTTCACGGGTCCGCACTCCTTCAATATGCTCAGTTTTGGCAAATACGACACGAGGGAGATAACCTGCGACAACTTCGGCGAGGTGAGGTCGGCTCTCGTGGACCGCTGCGGCGACATTTGGACGGGCAGTGAGGAGGGACACCTGATGATACACACGCGCGACAACAAATTGAAAGGTTATGTGTCGCCCGACGGAAAAATGGTAGCTACGCCTACCGTGTTCGCACGCAACATCTATTCCCTCTTTGAGGACAGCAAGGGGCGCAAATGGATTGGCACGAGAGACGACGGACTGTATCTCCTCGCTCCGGGCGGGAAGCCGGTGAACTACCGTCACAATGACGGCGACAAATTCTCTCTTTCCGGCAACCGCGTGAACTGCTTTATGGAAGACCGCAAGGGCAGGATATGGGCAGGAACGTATAACGGCGGACTGAACCTCGTGGACGAGCGCGGCGGAAAACTCCGGTTCCTCAACTCCGGCAACACGCTCGGCAAGACACCACTCACCGCCGACCGCAGCATCCGACGCATCACGGAGACACGGGACGGCGTGATAATCCTCTCCACCACGCAGGGACTGGTGACGCTGGACGGTAATTTCAAGTCGCCGCGCGACATCACCTACCATTATTTCACCGGCGGCAGCGACACCGCCACCGACGCTCGCTACGACGTGATACAGACGCTCGTTACCAAGAGCGGCAGGATATTCACCGCGACGATAAGCGGCGACCTCTTCGAGATAGAACCCACGACACTCCTCTCGCAACCGAGGGCGAAGACTGAGTTTGACCGCAACATCTTCGACGGAACGATAAACGGGATGTTTGAGGACAGGAAGGGCAACATCTGGTTGGTTCACGAGAACAACCTCGACTGCTACAATCCGCAGACAGGCAAGGTGTTCACCGAATGGTCGAACCAGCTGCCCAACTACTGCGACTTCACCGAGGCGCAGCCGGCGGTGAGTCCCCTTGACGGCATGGCGGTGATAGGCACGCAGAACGGTTACGTCACCTTCAATCCGCAGAGCATAAGGCCGTCGAGGAATGTGCCGAAAATCGTCTTCACCAGCGTGCTCCTCAACGGCGACAAGGAACTCACGCCGATACTGGGCAGGGACAGGGTTGATTTGCCGTCGGACAAGCACAGCTTCACAATCAGTTTCGCCGCCCTCGACTACGCCGAAAATATGTTCATCAAATACTCCTACAAGCTTGAGGGAGTGGACAAATACTGGAACAACATAGGCTACGACCACCGCGTGTCGTTCAACGACCTGCCGGCAGGGACATACCGTCTGCTTGTGCGCAGCACCAATTCCGATGGCATGGAGGTGGACAACACCGCCGTAATCACCATCCACGCCGCCCCGGCGTGGTATGAGACGTGGTTGGCAAAGTTCCTCTATCTTGTTGCCGCCGTCGGTCTCCTATACCTTATTTATATATATCACAAGACACGTCACAAGGCGGAGGTGGAAAAGATACTTAGCGAGCGCAAGACATTGCTCTACCGTGAGGCGAGCCACAAACTGCGCACGCCGCTCACGCTCATCGGCGGACCCATAGTGGAGGTGCTAAAGAGCAAGAGGCTGACCGACGGCGAAAGGGAGTATCTGGAAACGGCAAGAGCCAGTTCGCAGAATATGCTGAAGCTCGTGGACGGTATGCTGAGTGACAACATGACGGGCAGCTATTTCGTGGACGACAAGAATGCGCCGGTATTTGCGGCGGAGGATATGGATGAAGGGGAGGAAACCGACGGCGGCGACACGGAACACGACGGCGACAAGACGCGCATCCTCGTGGTGGAAGACAACCCCGACTTGCGGAAATACCTCGTCTCGCTGCTCTCGGCGGACTACACCGTTATGACCGCAGCCAACGGCAAGGAGGGGCTGGAGAGCGCGGTGGCAAACCAGCCCGATTTCATCCTCAGCGACGTGACGATGCCCGTGATGGACGGCCTAACGATGGTGAGCCTCATCAAGAAGAACCCCGAAATCTGCCATATACCTATTATCATATTGTCGGCGCGCGCCTCCATCGACGACAAGGTGCAGGGCATGGAGCAGGGCGTCGATGACTATATCACAAAGCCTTTCAGCGCAAGGTATCTGAAGCAGCGCATGGCAGAGGTGATTGCCCACAGAAGGGTGGAGGAGCAGACCAGCGCAGAGGAGATAATGCAGAACAGGGGCGGCGGCTACCGACTGAGCAGCGTGAAGATAGTGGACTACGACCGCGACATGATGTCGCGTCTAATGGACTATCTCGAGACGCACATTGGCGAGGCGGAACTCCGTGTGGAGGACATGGCGGCGGCTGTGAACCTCGGCAGGACGGTGTTCTTCACCAAACTGAAGAGCATCACTGGTATGTCGCCGACGGATTTCCTGCGCAGTCTCAGGGTGAAGCGCGCCTCGGAGATGCTCGCCAAGAGCAAGCTCACCGTGGCGGAGATTTCCATTGCCGTTGGCTTTAGCGACCAGCGGTATTTCAGTCGCGTGTTCAAAAAAGAAATGGGAGTAACGCCGACTGAATACAGGTCTGCCGAACAGGAAACAAACAACTGATTCACGTTAAATTCAAATTAAATTTATGGAAAATTCATGGTTAATTCATGACAATTCATGTCGATAAGAAAATATATTTTTTTTGAACACGAATGACCATAAATTAACCATGAATTTTCATAAATTGGAAATTCACTTTGTTGCTGTGTAGTTGCGTTTGACCTCTACACCTTACTCTTTTCCCTTTATCTCCCTTATCCGTTTTTGACGGTGTAAAATTGTTCCCGGCAATGTGGACATATCGCCGAAAAGCCCTGTTTATGCGCTTTTCGGCAATAAGTCCACACAAAATGAAGTATAGTCCACAAGGCGTAAAAGGCATTAAGTGTACTTTTGCGACCGTCAAACCAAAACCTGTGAACTTATTAAAATTAATGAGCATGAAGAAAATCTTATTCCTTTCCGCGGCGATGCTCGCCGCTGGCATTACGGCAAACGCCCAGGAAACATACGACTATCCTACGGTGACGCAGAACATACCGGCGTTCCCCACCGCTGAGGGCTTCGGCAAGTTCGCCACCGGCGGACGCGGCGGTAAGGTAGTCACCGTGACAACACTCGAAGACGACGCCACCAATCCCCCCACAGGGTCACTCCGCTGGGCGTTGAACCAATACCCCAACGAATCCATAACAGTGGTGTTCGACGTGTCGGGGTGGATAATCCTCCACGACGTGCTGAAGATAAAGCGCACGGCCGGACTAACCATTGCCGGACAGACCGCCCCGGGCGAGGGCATAACGCTCTACCCCCGTATGTTCAGTATCAACGGCTGCCGCAACGTGGTGATGAGGAATATGCGCTTCCGCACCGGGTCGAAATCGTGGGACGGACAGGACATCATCAAGAACGCCGAGACCGTGGATCAGGCTCTCTGCGCCGAGAACGCCGAGCACGTGATTTTCGACCACTGCACCTTCGGTTGGTCGGCAGAGGAGATAGTGAACAACCAGACCAGCCATTTCCAGACATATTCTTATTGCCTCCTCCACGAGGGTCTCTACGACGCGGGACACCACAAGGGCAGCGCGAGGAGTTTCGGTTGCCAGTGGGGCGGATCGCAGTCCACTTTCCACCACAATATGCTCGCCCACAACAATTCCCGTTCGCCACGCTTTCAGGGCGCGCGAGACACCGACTATATGGTTTACGACGAGTATGTGAACAACGTGAACTACAACTGGGGACGGCAGGGGGCGTGCTACGGCGGAGAGAACTCCTCGCTCTCGAAACGCTACAAGAGCCACCAGATAAACTTCATGAACAACTACTACCGCTTCGGTCCCGCCACGAAGAAAGCGGTGATGAAGAATCCCCTCTTCATAGCCGCCTCGGCAGGGGCATACACCTCTGAGTGGCACCTCTCGGGCAACTATATGGACGGTTACGCCGACGTGACGGCCGACAACAAGAAAGGCTTTACGGGCGATGCCACGAAATGCGTTACGGTGGACAAGGTAATCGTGCCGTCAAGTTTCTATCCCGACTATAAGTTCGACATCAACGCCTACACCATGGTGAACAAGCTGGAGACCGCGGAGCAAGCCTACCAGACGGTGCTCAGTAAGGTGGGGTGCGTGGTGCGCGACGCCATTGAACAGCGCGTCGTGGACGAGTGCAAGAACGGTACGGCGCACTACGGCGGCGACTGGAACGGCGGCGGCAAATACGGCATCATCGACGACCCAGTGGACGCAGAGATGGTACACAACGCCGACGGCACCGTGATCTGTCCTGTGGCGAAGCCCTCTGAGACGCGCGCCGACGGCTGGGACAGAGACGGCGACGGGATGCCCGACGCATGGGAGACGGCAAACGGCTTTGACCCGCAGAACCCCGACGACGGCAACTATATCAACGCCGAGGGTTACACGGCACTGGAGAAATACCTCTGCTCCATCATGGGCGAGGAGATAAAGGGCGAGTTCAAGTCCACCGCCGACATCCGTGTGGCTCACGCCGTGAAGTTCGGCCTCGCCCTGAACGGCGGTATGCTGACGGTGACGAGCGACGCCGACGTGAACACGATGCATCTCTTCGACACCACGGGGGCGTGCCGCATGAACACGCCGCTGCACAAGGGCGCGACAACGGTGAGCGTGGCGCATCTTCCAGCCGGCACATACATCGTGTGGGTGACAGACGGCGAGGGCTACCGCAACGCCGCCAAGTTCGTGAAGAAGTTTTAGCTTTTAGTAAGGCTCTATTATTACACGTGACTGATTTTTGACTGATTGTGGCGAATTTATTGAGTACTTGCAGACTGAAATAAATACAAATAATTGTGATATAGTAAAAACTATCAGCAAATCAACCTATTGAAGCAACCCCAAAAATCAGTCATGTGTCATAATAGAGCCTTTAGTAAAGAAAAGTGCGGGGCTGCTGCCCACAGAACAGGCAGTATGCCGCCGCCGGTTTTATGATTTTAAAGGTGTTTGACAGCAAAGATTTTTTCAGGGTTTCA
>CAVHWJ010000113.1:0-6018 GCA_963639565.1 uncultured Prevotella sp.
TCGCCGTTCTTGCGCACGTAGCCCTTGAAGGTGCGGCTGTCTTTCTTTATGTCGAGTGCCTCGCTCACGGGGTGATACTCGTAGGTCAGCGTTCCCGCGAGGTTGGTCTTCAGGTTGTTCTCGTTCACCCACTGTCCAGCCTTGAGGTTCTCCTTGGCGTGGCCTATGGGGTAGCCGTACTTGATGATGTTCTCGCCTTCGGCAGTGTCGTTGATGAGCACTTTGTGTCCTGCGGGGGTGTCCTGCAAAACCTCAATGTCCTTGCCGCCCACATTGATTGTCTCGCCCTTCTTGAACGGACGCAGACAAACCACAACGGAGTCTGCCGGATTGATTTTGATAAAAGATGATAAATTCATATTGTTAATGTTTACAGTATTTTTTTTGTCTATGCTGTTCGGTCTGTCTAAACAGGCTGTTCAGGATGCCTTTCAAGGCTGTTTGGAAAACCTAAAGCTGTGTCCTGCGGTAGAAATCCACGTTCTCCTTCGACAGCAGTTCGATGGGCATGAAATTCACGGGGTCCACTTTCTTTTGCAGCACTATGGCCTTGAAGAGCGAGTCCACGCAGTTGTAGCCCTGCATATAGGCGTGCTGCGCGATGAGGAACGACACCGAACCCATCCTGAGGCACTGCGCGTTTTTGTCCACCATGTCATACCCGAGTATCTGCACGTTCCGCCTGTTCGTCTTTAGCAGGAACTCGCCCACGATATACGCCTTCGAGCCGAGCGTGATACAGTTCTTCACGTCGGGATGCTTCGAGAAAAACGCCTCCAGTTTCTTGTCGTAGCTCTCAGCCTTGTCCTCCGTGGGTATGTCAAGCTCCGTAATCTTCACCTTGGGGAAATGTTCCCCCATGTAATGGCGGAAGCCCTGTTCGCGGTTCTCCTGCTGTCGGCTCGGCACCTTGCCGTTTTTCATTTCTTTCATCAGCATTATCTCCTTGTCGTTGCCGGCGATGAGCATCAGCATCTTGGCGGCGAACACTCCGCTGCAGAACGAGTCCTGTCCGAAGAACGACAGGGGGTTGAGGTCGGGGATATAGGAGTCGAGCAGTATGAACGGAATGTTGCGCTCGTGCATCAGTTCGCAGAAACGCCTTGTGGCCTGCATTTCGCCCGGCACCACAATCACTCCGTTGGGGTTCTTCGCGAGGCAGTCCTTGGCGGTCTGCACGAACGACTTGGTGTCGAACCTCTTGAAATACATTATCTCCGCGCTTATGTGGAAGTCGCGCCTCGTCTCGCAGGCCTTTTCAGCCCCGTATTCTATCTCCTCCCAATACGCCTCGGAGTCGTGCTGCGGTATTATGCAGTAGAACTTGTATGACTTGTTGTATGCAAGTGCGCTCGCGTACATGTTGGGCTGGTAGTTTATTTCCTCAAGCACCTTCTCCACCTTCTCGCGCGCCGCTTTCGACACGTTGGGGCGGTTGTGCAAAACCCGGTCTACTGTACCGACGGAAACACCTGATTTCTCAGCGATGTCCTTTATCCTAACTTTGTCTGTCATAATCGGTATTGATAGCCAAATTCTTGATTTAAATTAAAAATTACAGTCGTTTTGCAAAAATAAGAATAAAAACTGGAAAACGCCTTACGCCGACGCTCATTTTTGCCTAAAACGTGTTTTTTTGCGTTTTTTATTTGTGGGGTTTGATATAAAATACTAATTTTGTGTGCTCTAATAAGGCAAAATTTTATCTTAAACAATTAATTTATATAAAACAAAATGGCTAAAGTTGTAACATTGGGCGAGATTATGCTTCGCCTTTCTTCTCCCGGTCAGAAGAGATTTATCCAGAGTGATTCATTCGACGTGGTTTACGGCGGCGGTGAGGCCAACGTGGCTGTCAGCGCGGCTAACTACGGCCATGAGGCATATTTCGTGACAAAGGTTCCTACACACGAAATCGGTCAGTGCGCGGTGAACGCCCTGCGTCGTTACGGCGTTCACACCGACTTCATCGCACGCGGCGGCAACCGTCTGGGTATCTATTTCCTGGAGACAGGTGCTTCAATGCGTCCTTCAAAGGTTGTTTACGACCGTGCGGGAAGCTCTATCGCCGAGGCTGACCCTTCAGACTTCGATTTCGACGCTATCATGGAAGGCGCACAGTGGTTCCACTGGAGCGGCATCACCCCGGCTATCAGCGACAAGGCCGCTGAACTGACAAAGCTGGCTTGCGAGGCTGCAAAGCGTCACGGCGTGACGGTGAGCTGCGACCTCAACTTCCGCAAGAAGCTGTGGACTTCTGAGAAGGCTCAGAGCATCATGAAGCCCCTTATGAAATATGTGGACGTTTGCATCGGCAACGAGGAAGACGCACAGCTTTGCCTCGGCTTCAAGCCGGACGCTGACGTTGAGGGCGGAAAGACCGACGCTGAGGGCTACTACGGCATCTTCAAGGGAATGATGGAGGAGTTCGGCTTCAAGTTCGTCGTTTCCACACTGCGCGAGTCTTACTCTGCAACACACAACGGCTGGAAGGCTCTTATCTACAACGGCAAGGACTTCTACCAGAGCAAGCATTACGACATCATGCCTATCATCGACCGCGTGGGCGGCGGCGACAGCTTCGCCGGCGGTCTTATCCACGGTCTGCTGACATGGCCTGAGAATCAGGGCAAGGCTCTTGAGTTCGCTGTGGCAGCTTCTGCACTGAAGCACACTATCCCCGGCGACTTCAACCTGATGAGCAAGGAAGAGGTTGAGAACCTCGCCGGCGGCGACGCTTCTGGCCGCGTGCAGCGCTAATCATTACTGTGATGTCAGAAGAGAGCCGGTTCCGGCTTTCTTCTGACATTCATATTTTTTTAAGACACCTTTAATATATATAATAAAGAAATGGCAAAGTTTGATAAAATAGCAGTGCTGAACAAGATTGGTCAGACTGGTATGGTTCCCGTATTCTACCACAAGGATGCAGAGACTGCAAAGCAGGTTGTTAAGGCTTGCTACGACGGCGGCGTGCGCGCTTTCGAGTTCACTAACAGGGGCGACTTCGCCCACGAGGTTTTCGAGGAGGTTGTTAAGTTCGCGGCTGTTGAATGTCCGGAGCTGGCTCTCGGTGTGGGTTCTGTAGTTGATCCTGCAACGGCTGCCCTCTACATCCAGCTCGGAGCTTGCTTCGTTGTAGGCCCGCTGTTCAACCCTGAGGTTGCCAAGATCTGCAACCGCCGTCTCGTTCCCTACACACCGGGATGCGGAAGCGTGTCTGAGGTTGGCGCCGCCCAGGAGGTTGGCTGCGACCTGTGCAAGATATTCCCCGGCGACGTGCTCGGTCCGAAGTTGGTAAAGGGGCTTACCGCTCCGATGCCGTGGTCTAAGCTCATGGTGACAGGCGGCGTTTCTCCCGACGAGGAGAACCTCACCTCTTGGATCAAGGCCGGCGTTTACTGCGTGGGTATGGGTTCTAAGCTCTTCCCGAAGGACGTGGTGGCTGCCAAGGACTGGAAGACTATTTCAGACAAGTGTGCAGAAGCTCTGGGTTACATTGCCAAGGCTCGCGCATAATATACCAATCATCAAAGGCTCCATCTGCATACTCTGCTTATGGGGCCTTTTTCTTTGTTTGGCCTGTGGCGGAACGGACAGAAACGACGTGGACAGGCTGAACGAGTCTTCTTATGCCGTTCATTACAGGAGCTTGGAGAAGACTGAACTCTTCGCACGGAAAGCCCTCGGTCTTTCCGTCCGTTATCCGTCGGGCAAGGCGGAGGCTCTCAACAACCTCGCTTTTGTGAGTATCGCGAGGATGGACTACCGCCTTGCGGCGCGCCAGCTCGACAGCGTGGCGCAGACCTCCGACAACCAGATTGAACTACTCATCGCCGGCATCCAGCGGATGAGGCTCTGCCAGCGACAGGCGCAGAACAAGGAGTTCTATGACTACAAGACCCACGCCATGCAGCTGATGCGCCGCATAGCGGAGGAGAAGGACAACCTGTCGCCCCACTTGGCTAAACGCCTTGTCTACGCCAAGTCGGAATACGCTTTCGTGTCTTCCACCTATTTTTATTATGTGGGACTTTCAAACCAGTCGAGGGAAGCGGCGGAAAGTGCGGACCGTGAGGAGATAATACAGAAAGACACGGCGCAGTACCTCAACTGGCTCTATCAGGTGGGCAGCGGCGGAATACTCAGGGACACCAGCCGCACCGCCGTTCTGCAAAAGGAATACGACTTGCTCATCGAGTGCTGGCTGATTGCGAGGGAACACGGTTACACGTATTGGGAGGCTAACGCCCTTCAGTCGCTCGCGGAACACCTTTTCGACAATGCCGACAGGGCGTATCTGAGAACCAACAACGCCTATACCGTGGATATGCTGAACGCCGACCGTATGCCCGACAGTCTGCTCGCCGGCTACCTCGCTCAGAAGTCCGCCGATATGTTCTCGCGTTACGGCGACATTTACCAGACCGCTGGTAGTCTGCGCACCCTTGCCAAATGCTTTTGGGGGATTGGTGACAACAAGTCCGCCCTCTACTACCTGAACCGTGCCTTGACCCTCGACGACGGCAAGACACGTCAGACACCCGAACTCGTGGCGAGCATACGCGAGCAACTTAGCATCGTCTATTCCGCCCTCAACGACAAACATAACAGCGACATCAACCGCAACATATACCTCGATATGCAGGAGAAGACGCGGCAGGATATGGAACTCGACGCGCGGGCGGCGCAGCTGGAGCGAACCTCAGGTTTCCTCAACACCATGCTTCTTGCCATTGTCATCCTCATTATTCTCCTGTCGTTCCTTATCTACCTGTTGTTGAAGAAAAAGGACAAGGCCGTGACAAGCACCGCCGACATCGACAGTGCCGTTTCTTCTTTTCTGGAGAGAAACGCGCAGTATGAAGAAAAGCTGTCGGCTGACAATGACGAACTGAATGAAAAACTCGAACTGGAGCGGTATGACAACGGCCGCAACAAGCGGCGCAACATAGAGAACCGTTCCAAGGTGTTCCTTGTGGAGAGCGTGAAGCCGCTCATCGACAGGATAGCCAATGAAATTGAACGCCTGAAGACCCGCCGTGAGGACAAGGCTACGCGAGCTGAACGCTATGAATATATCAGTGAACTTACCGCCAAGATTGAGGAATACAACGATGTGCTGACGGAGTGGATAAAACTGCGGCAGGGCGAGATTGGCGTGCGTGTGGAGAGCTTTCCCCTTTCCGCCGTGCTCGACACCGTGCGGCGCGGCAGGACGGTGTTCTCTCTCCAGGGCATCGGCCTTGAGGTGGAGCAGTCTGACTTCGTTGTTAAGGCCGACCGTATCCTCACGCTCTTTATGATAAACACCATTGCCGACAACGCACGGAAATTCACGCCCAAGGGCGGTGTGGTGCGCGTGTCAGCCACCGACAAGGGGGAGTTGGTGGAGATTTCTGTTTCCGACAACGGAAAGGGTATCGCTCCCAGCGAACTGAAAAACCTGTTCTGCCGCGGCATAAAAAACGGTCACGGGTTCGGGCTGCTCAACTGCAAGGGCATACTCGACAGGTATAAGAAATACAGTAATATCTTCGCTCCCTGCACCCTCGAAGCGGAGTCCGCCCCGGGGAAGGGAAGCCGTTTCTTCTTTACCCTGCCCAAGGGTGCGGTGCGCTTGGTGGTGGCGTTGGTCACGGCTTTTGCCGCAATGCCGGCAACTCCTCTTTTTGCGGACAGTCCGGCTATGACTGGCGCGGCGAAAAAGGAAATACGTGTCTTACAGGACAGGGCGGCGGCGTTTGCCGACTCCACATATTTCTGTAATATCGACGGCAGATATGCCTCTGCGATTGACTATGCCGACTCTACTATCCATTGCCTCAACGCCCTTTATCTCGCGGAGCATCCCAAGGGAAAATGCCTGATGCGGCTTGTGGGCAACGACGACGGCAATCCGGCGGAGATACAGTGGCTGCGCTCGGGTTTCGCCACCGACTATACCATTATCCTAAGCATAAGGAACGAGAGTGCGGTGGCGGCTCTCGCCCTGCACCGCTGGAACGTTTACGGCTA
>CAVHWJ010000113.1:6675-7850 GCA_963639565.1 uncultured Prevotella sp.
GGTTGATATAAGCGAATATACAGGAAAGGCGATGCCTTTGGTCTACGGCGACGGCTTCGCCCTGCGTATGCTGTTTGATATTCTCCGCAAGCAGAACGGGGGAGAAACGCCGGTCTATGGCATAAGGTCGGCTGACGGCAAGGGCAACGTGGTAATCTGCGCTGAAATGAACAACGTGGCGTTTACCGGCGGCAGTGCAAACTCCCTCTTCGTTCCCGGTGAGAAGAACTTGCCGTTCATGGTTTGCCGACAGATAATAAGGGAGACAGAGAACGCCACCAACCATTATGGCTGCGGCATTACGGCGGAAAGTAACGAGGGCAGACTGCGGCTTGTCGTCACACTGCCGCTTGCTGCTCCGGTGGGCAATATGCAGAACGAATAAGAGGGCGTGGATTTTTCGGTTTGCGCCATAATATATAAAAGGTAAATAAAGAACAAAAGACATGGATTCATTCAAAGTTATTATAGTAGAGGACGTTCCGCTCGAACTCAAGGGGACGGAGGGCATAATCAAGTCCGACATCCCCGAAGCGGAGATTATCGGTACGGCTGACTGCGAGGCGGCTTACTGGCAGTTGATGAAGACCGCCGCGCCAGACCTTGTGTTGCTTGACCTCGGGTTGGGCGGTTCCACCACGGTGGGGGTGAACCTATGCCGTGAGACACGGAGCAGGTTCCCCGAAGTAAAGGTGCTTATCTTCACGGGCGAGACGCTTAACGAGAAGCTGTGGGTGGATGTGCTCGACGCGGGCTGCAACGGCATTATCCTGAAGACCGGGGAGATGCTGACGCGCGCCGACGTGGTGAGCGTCATGGCAGGGAAGCGCAACGTGTTCAACCAGCCCATTCTCGACAAAATCCTCGACCATTTCAAGCACGACATAAAGTCGCAGATTATCCGTCAGGAGGCGATGGTGAATTATGAGATTGACGAATACGACGAGCGTTTCCTGCGTCACCTTGCCCTTGGCTACACCAAGGAGCAGATTACAAGTCTGCGTGGCATCCCATTCGGCGTGAAGAGTCTGGAGAAGCGGCAGAACGAATTGATACAGAAACTCTTTCCCGGCGCGAGCGGCAAGTCTGGCGTGAACGCCACGCGCCTCGTTGTGCGCGCCCTCGAACTCCGCATCCTCGACATCGACAACTTGCATCCGGATGAAGAATAAGAA
>CAVHWJ010000114.1:0-7820 GCA_963639565.1 uncultured Prevotella sp.
AACCGAGGTTTCCGCCGGGTGTAGAAAAAGAATCCGTACCGTCCGGTTTCATAAATTCCGCTCTACTTTATGTCGCAGTCATTGACCGTTGCCGTGCCGAATGTCGGCAGAGACGGCATTGCCAGTCCAGCTATATTGCGCATAATATCATCAATATGTGTGGGGATGAGGCACGAAGCCTGTCCCGGTGTTACTTTTCGCTTGCCGCCGCCGTCCTGTTACACAGACGGAAATGGCAACATTGTGCAAAGTTATGATTTTTATCGGAAAACGCAAAAAAATCCGGAACGGAAAGCACATAAAGCGCATATTCACGTTCCAGACTGTACCGTTTATCGTTTGTCCTGCGAAGCCTCGACTTACGCCCACGGGTTCTCCGTGGGATAAGGCAGGGACTTGGGCTGGTTGTAGGCGATGTCCTTTATGCCGAGATACTTGAACACCTCGAAGAGCGTCTTGCCGACGTGCTGGAAAGCCACAGCACCGTGGTGGGGATAGCCCTTCTGGATGAGCACGTGACGGTAGAAGCGGCCCATCTCGCGGATGCCGAAGATGCCGATGCCGCCGAAGGAACGCGTGGGAACGTCGAGCACCTCGCCCTCAGCGATGTAGGAGCGCAGGTTGCCCTCGGAGTCGCACTGCAAGCGGTAGAACGTGATGGGGCTTGCGGCGATGTCGCCCTCCAGGGTGCCGCGCGTGAAGTCGGGCGTGCCGCCGTTCTCAAGCAGACGGTTCTGGATGAGCTGGAACTTGATGGCGCGGTTGGCGCACATCTTGCACTGGGGGGTGTTGCCGCAGTGGAAGCCCATGAAGGTGTCGGTGAGCTTGTAGTCGTATTTCTTCACGATGTCCTCGTCGTAGATATACTTAGGCACGGAGTTGTTGATGTCGAGCAGCGTAACGGTGTCGTCGCTCGCGCACATTCCGATGTATTCTGAGAGCGCGCCGTAGATGTCCACCTCGCACGCCACGGGGATGCCGCGGCTCGCCAGACGGCTGTTCACGTAGCACGGCTCGAAACCGAACTGGCTGGGGAACGCCGGCCAGCACTTGTCGGCGAACGCCACATACTGGCGCGAACCCTTGTGCTGCTCCGCCCAGTCGAGGAGCGTAAGCTCAAACTGCGCCATGCGGCGGCTCAGGTCGGGGTAGTACTTGCCCTCGCCCATTTCCTCTGCCATTTCCTTGCAAACGGCGTCGATGCGCGCGTCGTTCTCGTGCTCCTTGTAGGCCACGAGGAGGTCGAGTTCGGAGTTCTCCTCTATCTCCACGCCAAGTTCATACAATCCCTTGATAGGGGCGTTGCAGGCGAAGAAATCCTGCGGACGCGGACCGAAGGTGATTATCTTCAAGCCCTTCAAGCCAAGGATAACACGAGCCACAGGAACGAAATCGGCAATCATCTTCGCCACGTCCTCAGCCGTGCCAACGGGGTATTCGGGGATGTAGCCCTTCAGGTGGCGCATACCCAGGTTGTAGGAGCAGTTGAGCATACCGCAGTATGCGTCGCCGCGGCCGTTGATCATGTCGCCGTCGCCCTCGGCGGCAGCCACGAACATCACGGGACCGTCGAAATTCTTTGCGATGAGCGTCTCGGGGGTCTCCGGACCGAAGTTGCCCAGGAACACCACGAGGGCGTTGCAGCCCTCGCCCTTCACCTCAGCCACGGCCTTGAGCATGTCCTGCTCGTTCTCCACCGTAGTCTGGCAGTTGAAGATTTCTCCTTTATACTCTTTCACGATGTTCTCGCGGCGCTGCGTAGAGAGCGCGATAGGGAAACAGTCACGGCTCACGGCGATGATGCCGAGCTTGACCTGTGGGATATTGTTACTTACCATAGTTATTTGAAATGTTTTTGTATAAATGTTTTTCATTGCAAAGATAACGCTTTCTTCCCAACGGCGAGCGGCAGCGGCGTTTTTTTAGTACTATTTTCAACTATTTACCCCTTTCCTGTCAAATAATACCCCTGCATTTGTTGTTTCGCCCCTAACAAACACAATGCGCCCGACATTCCTTTGCGGATTGCCAGGCGCATTATATATATAGGTGTGGGGTTCAGCCTCAACTGAAGAGCAGCGTGATGAGAGGTATAGTGATGATGCTCCCCAAGGTGGTGATGAACGTTATTTCGGTCATCAGCGAGGGGTCGCGGCCGAACTTCAGGCAGAACATCGTGCCGAAACTTGCCGCCGGCATGGCTATTACCACCGTGTTCACGTTGTTTATCAGTTCGCCCACGCCGCAAGCGCGGAAGAGGAAATACAGGCTCACCGGCACCACCACAAGGCGCAGGACAGCCGTGGCGTAGACCTTGGGACTGCCGATGATTTCCTTCACCGGCAGCTTTGCCATGCTGGAGCCGATAATCATCAGCGAGGCCGGCACGGTGACGTTGCCCACCATCGTAACGGGGCGCGCTATCATCTCCGGCGTGTGTATGCCCAAAGCCACGATTATGGCGGCGGCGAAAGCTCCTAACATTGTGGGGCTGACGAGCACCTTGGGGTTAAACTGCTTCAGGCTGTATTCGCCCTTTACGAGCATCACCCCGGCGGTGAAGATGAAGAACGTGTTGGGCATATTGAGCAGCGCGGCGTAGAACACCGCCTTGGGTCCGAAGATGCTCGCCACGATTGGGTAGCCGATGAAGCCCACGTTGGCGAACATTAGGGCGAAGCCTATCATGCCCCGGTCGTCGTGGTTCTTGGTGATGAGCCGCGGCACCCAGAAGCCGAAGATAAGAAGGATGACGTAGGTGAGAAAGCCCACGCCGAGCAGCGGCAGGATGAGCGTGCGGTCGGGCAGTTCCTTGCCCATAACCGACGAGAGCACGAGCAGCGGACAGGTGATGTCCACCACGATGCTCGACAGTTTCTTGTCGAACTCGTCGCCCATATATCCCAGTTTGCAGGCGGCATAGCCCAATATCACTATGGTGAAGAGTATCACCATTACTTCCAAATTTTCCATTATCCTGATTTTTAAGTCTTTCCTGAATGTGTGTTTGGCAAGCGCATCTTGTCTGTGCGACTATGCCTTGACGGCGTTATTAGTCGTCTATATATCTGCGAGTGAGGTCGCTGAAGCAGTCGATGCGCCTGTCGCGCAAGAACGGCCACCACCGCCTCACCTCCTCGCTGTGGTGCAGGTCGATGTCAAACACGAGGCTTTCCTCCTCCTTGTCGCTCGCCTGATAGTATAGCTCGCCCTGTGGGCCAGCCACGAAACTGCTTCCCCAAAAGAGAATCCCTTCGGTCTGTCCGCTGGGGTCAGGCTCAAAGCCCACGCGGTTCACCGCCACCACGGGCAGTCCGTTTGCCACGGCGTGTCCCCTCATCACCGTGGTCCATGCCCC
Organism: uncultured Prevotella sp.; assembly: GCA_963639565.1. Lineage (GTDB taxonomy): Bacteria > Bacteroidota > Bacteroidia > Bacteroidales > Bacteroidaceae > Prevotella. Next base: position 3,359 of record CAVHWJ010000114.1, read on the forward strand.
GCGCTGCCGCTGCTGCTCCTTCTCGTCGTCGTAGGTGGCGTAGCCTATGGCCGTGGGATAAATCAGTATTTCCGCCCCTGCCAGTGCCATAAGGCGCGCGGCTTCGGGATACCACTGGTCCCAGCACACGAGGATGCCGAGTTTGCCGAGCGACGTTTCAATGGGGCGGAAGCCCAGGTCGCCTGGCGTGAAATAGAATTTCTCGTAATACGCGGGGTCGTCGGGGATGTGCATCTTGCGGTATTTGCCGGCAATGGTGCCGTCTTTTTCTATCACCACCGCCGTGTTGTGGTAGAGTCCGGCGGCGCGCTTCTCAAAGAGCGAGATTACCAATACTATGCCGAGCTTGCGCGCCAGTGCGCCGTAGAAGGTGGTGGACGGCCCCGGTATCGGTTCGGAGAGGTCAAAATTGTTTACGTCTTCCACCTGACAGAAATACGGCGTGTTGTGGAGTTCGGAGAGCACCACGAGTTTCGCGCCGCGGCGCGCCAGGTCGGTCACCTCTTCGGCTATCGCCTCTATGTTGCCGGCGATGTCGGCCGACTTTTTCTGTTGCAGGATTCCTATCCTTAGTTCTTTCATTATATATATGGTTTATATTCCTTATTAATATAGCTGCATGGAGCAGCAGTGCAGCGAACCGTGTTGCCTCACGATAACGCTGCTGTCGATGCCGATGAGTTGGCGGTCGGGGAAAGCCGACTGTATCGTGCGCCGCGCCTCCTCGTCTTTCTGCGGCTGTCCGTAGGTGGGGTAAACAACTGCGGCGTTGATGATGATGAAGTTGGCGTAGGTGGCGGGCAGCCGTTCGCCGTCAAAATACATCGCGTCGGGCATGGGCAGCCGCACAAGGCGGTAGGCAGTGCCACTGGCGGTGCGCAGCGAGCGGAGATGTTCCTCCATTGCGCGCAATTCGGCATACTGTTCGTCGCCCTCGTCGTCGCAGCCCACATACACGAGGGTGTCGTTGGGGGCGGTGCGCACGAGTGTGTCGATATGTCCGTCGGTGTCGTCGCCCGTGAGCTGTCCGTGGTCTATCCACACCACGCGGTCGGCGCAGAGCCACTGCTTTAGCCGCTGTTCTATGTCCTCACGCGTGAGCGGCTGGTTGCGGTGGGGCGCGAGCAGACAGCAGGATGTGGTGAACACCGTGCCTTTGCCGTCACTCTCTATCGAACCGCCCTCAAGCACAAAATCGTTGTGGTCAATGTAATTGCCGTGGAGCGTTCCGCCGTCCACCAGACTGCGGTTTATCCTGTTGTCGAGTTCCGCCCTGAATTTCTCCCCCCAACCGTTGAACTTGAAATCAAGGAGCTGGAGTTCCTGCGGGTCGGCGGCGTTTTTCAGCGTTATGAATCCGTGGTCGCGCGCCCACGTGTCGTTGGTGGGGCATCGGTGGAACGTCACCCTCGCCATTTGCTCGGCTGTGAGGCGCGGTTTGAGCATTGCGGCTATTTCCTCAGGATAGGGTGTTACCACAAGCAGGTCTTCATACCGCGTTATCGCGCCCGCCATTTGTATGTATGTTTCGTTGGCCTCGCCGAGGTAGTCTTTCCAGTCGGTGCCGGCGTGCGGCCAAGTCAGCTGTATGGCGCGCTGCGTCTCCCATTCGGCAGGGAGGTATAGTCCGTTTGTTTTCATTAGCTTTTTATGGTTTGTTTCCCCTACCCTCTCAGCGCAACGAGTTCCTTCACGCTGGCGTTATATTCACGGTTCTCCAAGAGGTTTTCTATGTTCACGTGCATACGGTAACGCCAGTAATTGCGCGGGTTGGCAGGGATGTTTATGCGCTCGGCGTTGGCGTCGGGCAAGCGGAGGTTCTCGTCGATGGCGAACCAGTCCTGGAGCGACAGGATGCAGAGCATCGAGGGGCAAGTGAGCTGGTTTGATATTATCTCCCGGGCGAGACTTCCCGGCAGTGGATGCGGAGCTTCGCCGCCGTGGTGGAGCTGCGAGGCGTAGTAGTCCTGTGCGCGCTCCGGGTCTTCGTCCCACCACTGGCGCAGTGTGGGCATATCGTGGGTGGACAGCGTGCATACGCTGCGGTAGGGGTTACGGGCAATGTCGCCGAACCTCACTCCCGGGGCCTTGGGCATCTGCTGAAGTTCCAGACTGAGGATGCGCAGTTCGTTCATCACCCACGGCACGCAGTCGGGCACCATACCGAGGTCTTCGGCGCACACGAGCATCCGCGTGGCCTCAACGAGCACGGGCAGTTTCTTCATCGCCTCGCCATACCAGAAATTGTTGTTGCGGCGGTAATAGTAATCGAAATACAGACGGTCGAAATTCCGCTTGTCGGCATCGGGGAGTGCCTCGTAGGCGAAGCTCTGCTGCGCCGTTATCCTTGGGGGGAACTTGTCGCAGTCGTTGTCGTCGCGCACGAAGAGCACGTCGGCGGCAAGGGTATAGAGATTGTCGCGCAACGCCGTGTCTTCCGCCGTCTCCTTTCCGCAGAAAGCCTCCTCAATCTTGCGCTCCGTGTCGTATTCGGGGCGGAGGGAATACTGTCCGTCGCCCTTCGGCAGGAGATATTCGCGCGCCACATCGGCGGCACGGTCGCCGAAGAGACGTTCCAACGCCCATTGGGGGATGAAAGGTTCGGTGTACTGGCGTTCACGGAATTGCAGTCCGTAGCCCTCTATCTCCCCCTGCGTGAGGGCGAGGGAGGGGGCGAACTGTCCGAGCAGACCGTGGACGCACGTCACGGGTATCGCCCAGATGCGGAAGAAGCCGAGCACGTGGTCGATGCGGTATGCGTCGAAGAATTTGCTCATGTTCTGGAACCGCCTTATCCACCACCGGCAGCCATCGTCGATCATCCTCTGCCAGTTGTAGGTGGGGAAGCCCCAGTTCTGTCCGTTCCCCGAGAAAGCGTCGGGCGGCGCGCCGGCCTGTGAGTTGAGGTTGAAATACTGCGGCTCGTGCCACACGTCGCAGCCGTTGCGGTTCACGCCGATGGGGATGTCTCCCTTCAATATCACGCTGCGCTCCATGGCGTGTTCGTGGGCGGCGCGCATCTGGGTGTCGAGTACGTACTGCACATAATAGTAGAACGCCGCCGCGCGGTATTCCTCCGTGCCGGGCGTAAGCAGCGCGGCACGGTCTGCCTCGTTCCATTGGGCGTGTCCCTCCCATTTTGAGAAGTCGGTGCATCCGTATTTCTCGCGCAGGGTGCAATACTGTGCGTAGGGGGCTATCCAGTGTGCGTTTTCTTTCAGGAAATCCTTGAAACCGCCAGTAGCCATCACTGCGTCGCCTTCCTGTTCAAAGAGCAGTCTGAGGTATTCCGTCTTGGCGCGGTTCACCCTCTCGTAGTCTATCTGGCGCAGGGCGTTGAGTTCCTTGCGCAGGGTCTCGAACTCCGCCGCCTTTGCCTTGTCTTTCAGCGGCGGCAGCTGGCGCAGGTCGGCATATTGCGGATGCAGTGCGAAGATGCTTATGGCGGAATACGGGTAGGAGTCCGTCCAGGTGTGCGACGACGTGGTGTCGTTCACCGGCAACACCTGGAGCACCTTCTGCCCTGTCTCGGCTATCCAGTCCACCATTATTTTCAGGTCGCCGAAATCGCCCACGCCGAAACTGCCCTCCGACCTCAGCGAGAACACGGGGATGAGCGTCCCGGCGAGTTTTCTGTCGCATATCTCAAAGAATGCCTGGTCGAACTCGCGGACTGTCGTCACGCCGCAGGGCGTTTCAGTCAGGTCAAGCGTGCGGTTCATTCCTGTCTCCCACAGGATGTTGCCCTTGCCGTCGGCGGCGATGAACTTAAATTCCGTCTTGCCCTGTCCCAATAGCGCGGCGTCGATGTCCACCGCCCATTCGTTGTAGTTGTGTTCATACATCGGCAGCGCGCGGTCAGTGTGCCAGCCGCCAAGACAGGCATTCTCGCCCACGAGGAGCAGTCGCTCCCCCTTGCGCAGCTGCGGCGCGCGCACGATAATCCTCACCGCGCTTGCCATGTCTGCCGCCGGCAGCGGTTCGCGGTGTCTCCGGTTCACGCATCCAGTGAAAGCTGAACTATAAAGGTAGGAGTCACACGGCATATCCATCCACCGGCAATGCACGCGGTACGCCCTGCCTCCGCCGGCGTTGAGTTCCAGGCGGTGGGTTATCGTGCGCCATTCCTGCCGCAGCGTCATGCCCTGCCTGTCCACGGTGAAATAGTAGTCTATGCGCCGCACGTCCCCGCCCGTCTCCACGGTGCAGGTCCATGTCCTGCCGTCGGCGGTCGCCATGCGGTATGCCGTTTCGGAGCAACTGCCGTCGCTGCCGTTGTCGCAGTCGGGTATGATATGCAGTGTCAGTTCCTCGCCGAAAGTGGTGGCGTATTCCAGATAGAAGTGAATTTCCATGTCGTTTTCCTTTGTTACACGGTGCAAAGGTAATGAAAGGTAACGAAAGTTACGGGCGTGTTCTAAAAAATTACGTTCAACTTTTCGGCAAGGCAAACATAATTTTG
>CAVHWJ010000115.1:0-4200 GCA_963639565.1 uncultured Prevotella sp.
ACGTTGGAGATGAAGCCGAACATCTTTTCTATTATCAGCATGAGGGGATAGGCGAAGAGCAGCAAGATGCCGTTGAGGGCGAAATACTGGTACATGGAGTTGTCCACGGTGGCGAACGTGTTGTCGGTCATCAGCTGCATGGCGAAATACACCAGGCAGCTGGAGCCGGTGACGAGTATGGCGGTCTTGAAGAGCTGCGCCCTCTGCGACAGCTCGCGCAGGGAGTATATCGCCACGAGGCCCGCCACGAGCTGCACGATAATGAACTCATACTGGTATTTCACCGCCGCGGCGCACAGCATCACCATGACGACGTGGGCGAGGAACGCCGTGCGCGAGTCCATGAACACGCGGATGAACACCGGCGCTATGGCGAAGGGCAGCACGTAGACGTTGAACACGTTGTGCTCCATCATCACCGACACGCCGATGGGGAATATCGTTATCAGGGCGTAGAGCATGGCTATGCTGCGCGGCTTCGAGAAATAGTCCTTGCGGAACATCCCGAGATACATGGTGAAGAGGATGATGAGCAGGGCCACGAATATCACCTGTCCGGCAATGGTGGAGGGTATCGCCCTTGTGGACGCGCTGCGCCGCTGCGTCTCCTTCTCGAAGGAACTGAGCACGCGGTAGGTGTAATCGTCCACTATCTCGCCGCGGTCCACTATCTTCTGCCCCGACAGCACCATGCCGCTCGCCAGGGGTATCTGCCCAAGGAGGTCGTCAAGCTCCGTACGGCTCTTGTCCTTGTCGCTCACCACGTTTGGCACTATATACTCGTTGAGGTTGCAGCGTTGCAGCACTCCGCGGTGCGGGGCGAGACGCTCGTCGCGGAATATCCGCTCGTAGGCTTCCATGGCGGATTTCAGCGTAGCCACCTTAACGCTGGTGGCGGTCTTGCCGTCCACAAGGCGTATCATCTTCGCCGTGTCCTTGGCCATCGAGGAGTATTCCGACGTGTTCATTATGCCGCCCTGATACAGTTCGTGCAGCTTGTCGGCCAGCACCGAAGTGACGTTGGCCGGCACACCGGGGATGCCGTTCTGGAAATCGTCGAAGAACTTGGTGAGCTGCGTGTTCTCCACGCTGCGGTCGAACTTGTAGTAAGGCTCGAAATTGCGCACCATGCTGTCGCGCTCCGCCTTTATCGCCTCGTCGGTCTTGTATATCGGGAAGTCGAACTGGGCGATCAGCGAGCTGTACATCCACGGCTTGCCTATGTCGTAGCGGAACTGCGGACCGCTGTTTCTGGGAATGAAACACACGATGACCGCAACCGAAATGACAACGAGCAGGCTCCGTGATAACATCTTGCGCCATTGGTAGTTATCCGTTTCACTGTAACTGTTCATACCTTCAGGTTAATGTGGTTCAACATGGACTGCCGGAACCTGTGGCAACGCCCCGCGTTCCGGTTTACCCTGCGAAAATACTAAAAATTATGCAACAATTAACAAAAAAATCGTATTTTTGCACATCTAATATGTCACACCTTTAATGATTGGGTGAGCAAACATACCGTAAAAAGAATTAGAAATGTCAGAAAGAAAAGTGAGAGTGCGCTTTGCGCCAAGTCCCACAGGGGCGTTGCACATCGGTGGTGTGCGTACAGCATTATACAACTACCTCTTCGCCAAGCAGCACGGCGGCGACCTGGTGTTCCGCATCGAGGACACCGACTCCAACCGCTTCGTGCCGGGGGCAGAGGAATACATCATAGAATCGTTCAAGTGGCTCGGGATAAAGTTCGACGAGGGCGTGAGCTTCGGCGGCAGCTACGGGCCGTACCGCCAGAGCGAGCGGCGCGACATATACAAGAAATACGTGAAGCAGCTGCTCGACGAGGGCAAGGCGTACATCGCCTTCGACACGCCCGAGGAACTCGAGGCAAAGCGCCAGGAGATAAAGAATTTCCAGTATGACGCACACACCCGCATGATGATGCGCAACTCCCTCGCCATGCCCAAGGAGGAGGTGGACGAACTTATCGCCGGCGGCAAGCAGTATGTGGTGCGCTTCCTCATCCAGCCGGGAGAGGAGATTCACGTAAACGACATGATACGCGGCGACGTGGTGATAAAGAGCGACATACTCGACGACAAGGTGCTCTACAAGAGTGCCGACGAACTGCCCACATATCACCTCGCCAACATCGTGGACGACCACCTCATGGAGATTTCCCACGTTATTCGCGGCGAGGAATGGCTGCCCAGCGCGCCGCTCCATGTGTTGCTCTACCGCGCCTTCGGGTGGGAGGACACCATGCCGCGCTTCGCACATCTGCCGCTGCTGCTAAAGCCCGACGGAAAGGGAAAACTGAGCAAGCGCGACGGCGACCGCCTCGGCTTCCCCGTGTTCCCCCTCGAATGGCACGACCCCAAGACTGGCGACGTGAGCACAGGCTTCCGCGAGAGCGGCTACTTCCCAGAGGCGGTGGTGAATTTCCTCGCGCTGCTCGGATGGAACCCCGGCACGGAACAGGAACTTTTCTCGCTCGACGAACTGGTGGAGGCTTTCGACATATCAAAGTGCAGCAAGGCCGGCGCGAGGTTCGACTTCCAGAAGGGCATCTGGTTCAACCACGAATACATACTGAAAAAGAGCAACGAGGAAATAGCCAAGCTCTTCGCGCCGATTGTGGCTAACAACGGCATCGACGAGACAATGGAGCGCGTCACCAAGGTTGTGGCGATGATGAAAGACCGCGTGAGCTTCGTCAAGGAACTGTGGCCGCTGTGCTCTTTCTTCTTCATCGCGCCCACGGAATACGACGAGAAGACCGCGCGCAAACGCTGGAAGGAGAACTCGGCTGAGGTGATGACGGAACTTGCCGCCGTGATTGAAGGCATCGACGACTTCTCGCTGGAGAACCAGGAGAAGGTCGTCATGGCTTGGGTGGAGAGCAAGGGCTACAAGCTCGGCGACGTGATGAACGCTTTCCGCCTGGCTCTCGTCGGCATCGGCAAGGGTCCGGGAATGTTCGACATCACGGAGTTCCTCGGAAAGGAGGAAACGCTGAAGAGACTGAGAAAGGCTGTCGAGGTGCTGAAATAAATTTTGGCCGTGTATAACATCGTAATTTACATATACCTCCTCGGCGTGGCGGTTGCCAGCCGGTGGAACGGCAAGATACGCAAGATGTGGCGTGGCGAAAGGGACGCTTTCGGCGTGCTGCGCGACAAGGTGGACCCGTCGGCGAAATACCTGTGGTTCCACGCCGCCTCGCTCGGCGAGTTCGAACAGGGCCGCCCTATCATGGAACGGCTGCGCGAGAGTCACCCCGAATACAAAATCCTGCTCACCTTCTTCTCCCCTTCGGGATATGAGGTGAGAAAAAACTACGAGGGTGCTGACATAGTGTGCTACCTGCCGCTCGACACGCCGCTCAACGTCAGGCGGTTCTTCAAGTGCGTCAAGCCGGAAATGGCTTTCTTCATCAAATACGAGTTCTGGTGGAACTACATGACGTACATGAAGCGTCACGGCATCCCCGTTTACAGCGTGAGCAGCATCTTCCGTCCCTCGCAGGTTTTCTTCCGCTGGTACGGGCGCAACTACCGCCGCGTGCTGAACTGCATCACAAAGTTCTTCGTGCAGAACGAGGACAGCCGCAAGCTGCTCTCGTCTCTCGGACTGGACAACGTGGAGATTACCGGCGACACGCGTTTCGACCGTGTGCTGGAGATTAAGCGGAGCGCGTCGGAGAAAGCCGCCGCAATGCCGATAGTAAAGGCGTTCGCCGAAGGACACAGGGTGTTCGTGGCAGGAAGCAGCTGGCCGCCCGACGAGGACATCTTCATAAAATACTTCAACGACCACAAGGACTGGCGCATCGTCATCGCCCCACACGTGATTGGCGAGGACCATTTGCAGCAGATTTTGTCGAAACTGAACCGCAACGCCGTGCGATACACCAAGACGACACCCGAGGAGGCGGCCGAGGCTGACTGCCTGATAATCGACTGCTTCGGTCTGTTGTCGAGCATCTACTCGTGCGCCAAGGTGACGTATGTAGGCGGCGGTTTCGGCGTGGGCATACACAATGTGTTGGAAGCTGCGGTGTGGAACGTGCCGGTTATCTTCGGCCCCAACAACAAGCGTTTCCAGGAAGCGCAGGAACTGCTTGCCGCCAAAGGCGGAATGGAAATCAGCGGTTACGACGGTTTCGCAGGGCTGATGGACAGGTTTGACAGCGAC
>CAVHWJ010000115.1:5085-7763 GCA_963639565.1 uncultured Prevotella sp.
GTCTCCGCCTCTACCTGTCCGCCGCGCACCTTCCACAGGTTATAGAAATAAATCCAGTTGATATACCGCCGAACTTCTTTTATGGATATATTAGGTATCGTGCGGTAGCCCACATACGTAGGCTTGGGCAAATCCTCGTTCTGCCAGTCAATCTGCAAACGGTTAAGGCGAGGCTCCGCATGGCCACCGCAACAGGGACAGCCCGTGGAAACATGGTCATTATCAGCAGCTTTCTTACCGTCGGCGAGCTGCATTATACCGTCCATTTTCTTCCTCGCGTCGTGTTGCCTCACGAGTTCCTTCTGCCTCATGGCGTTCTCTGCGATCACCTTCTCCCGGTCTTTGCCGAGCAGTTGCAGGGCCACGACAGGGTTCTGCGCCGCATCCTTCATGTGGAACACCGGACCGGGGTATAAGGGCGCGATTTTCAACGCCGTGTGCAAGTCGCTCGTCGTTGCGCCGCCCACAAAGAGCGGAATGTCGATGCCGGCCTCAGCCATGGCCTCCGCCGTGTGGCACATCTCGTCGAGCGACGGCGTGATGAGTCCGCTCAACGCCACAAAGTCGAAATGCTCCTCTTTCAGCGTCTGCACAATCTTCTCCGCCGGCACCATAACGCCGAGGTCCACCACGTCGAAATTGTTGCACCCCAGCACCACCGCCACGATATTCTTGCCTATGTCATGCACGTCGCCCTTCACCGTCGCCACGAGGTATCTGCCGTTGCTGCGGTTCGTCACGTCCTTGGCCTTTTCAAGATACGGCTGGAGCACCGCCACCGCCCTCTTCATCGTGCGGGCGGACTTCACCACCTGAGGCAGGAACATCTTTCCCTCACCGAAGAGGTCGCCCACGCGCTGCATACCGTTCATCAGCGGTCCTTCGATAATCTTTCCCGGTTCGCCGTATTTCCCCAAAGCCTCCTGCAAGTCGGTTTCAAGAAACTCGTCGTCGCCTGTGCGCAGTGCCGCCATAAGGCGTTCTTCAACCGGAACGTTCAACCTGTCGGCATCGCCCTCCGGCTTTACGGCATCCCCTTCCGCCTTCTTCTGCTTCTCCTCAAGCAAGCGCACGGCAAAGGCTGAGAGCCTGTCGGAAGCATCCTCGCGGCGGCAGAGCACCACGTCCTCGATAGCTTCGAGCAAATCCTCGGGAATATCCTGATACATCACCTTGGTGGCAGGGTTCACGATGGCCATGTCCATGCCCACTTTCATGGCGTGGAAGAGGAACACGGCGTGCATCGCCTCGCGCAGATAGTTGTTGCCGCGGAAAGCGAACGACAAATTGCTCACGCCGCCGCTAACGTGCGCCCCGGGCAGGTTCTTCTTTATCCATTCCGTGGCGCGGATGAAGTCGAGGGCGTAGCGGTCGTGCTCCTTCATTCCGGTGGCAACGGTCAGCACGTTGGGGTCGAAGATGATGTCGCGCGGATTTACGCCGGCCTTTTCGGTGAGCAGCCGGTACGCCCTGCCGCACACCTCAACCTTGCGTTCGTAGGTGGTGGCCTGTCCCTCCTCGTCGAAAGCCATCACCACCATTGCCGCCCCGTATTTCCGTATCGTGCGAGCATGGTCGAGAAACGCCTCCTCGCCCTCTTTCAGCGAAATGGAGTTCACCACGCATTTGCCCTGCACGCATTTCAACGCCGCCTCGATAACGCCGAACCTCGACGAGTCTATCATCCACGGTATGCGCGCCACCTCGGGGTCGGAAGCCATGAGGTTGAGGAATTTCACCATTTCCTCCTCCGCGTCGAGCAGTCCGTCGTCCATATTCACGTCTATCAGCATCGCCCCGTCGCGCACCTGTTTCCGGGCTATGGCGAGAGCCTCATCATACTGTTTCTCGTTGATAAGTCTGAGGAACTTGCGGCTTCCAGCCACGTTGCACCTCTCGCCCACGTTCATAAACACGCCCTGCATCGGCTGCATGGCCTCCAGTCCGGCGAGCCACCCTGCATCGGGTCTCCCCTCTGGAAGCCGCCTTGCCGCCTTGCCCTCCACCGCCGCGGCTATCGCGCGGATGTGGTCGGGCGTGGAACCGCAGCAGCCGCCCACGATGTTCACGCTGCCGTCGGCCACGAACACGCCGATGGCTTCCGCCATCATCTGCGGCGTCTCGTTGTATTGCCCCTCCTCATCGGGGAAGCCGGCGTTGGGATAGGCACTTATATAATAAGGTGAAATCTTTGCGAGCGATTGCAGATAGGGGCGCATATCCTCAGCCCCGAACGAACAGTTCAGTCCCACGCTCATCACGTTCTCGTCATGCCCTACGGACACGAGGAAAGCGTCGAGCGTCTGCCCGGAGAGCGTCCTTCCGCTCGCGTCGGCGATAGTCACACTGAGCATCACGGGCATCCTCCTGCCCGTAGCCTTGTTCACCTCGCGCGCCGCGGCGAGTGCCGCCTTGGCGTTGAGCGTGTCGAATATCGTCTCTATGAGCCACACGTCCGCTCCGCCCCTGCTCAACGGCATCATCTGCTCCACGTAGGCGTCGCACAGTTCGTCGAACGTCACCGCCCTGTATGCCGGGTTCTCCACGTCGGGCGACATTGAGAGGGTGCGGTTCGTAGGGCCTATCGAAGCCGCCACAAACCTCGGCTTCTGCGGCGTTAGAGCCGTCATGCGGTCGGCCTCCTCGCGCGCTATCCTCACCGCCGCCTCGTTGATTTG
>CAVHWJ010000116.1:0-5486 GCA_963639565.1 uncultured Prevotella sp.
TTTACTCTATGGAATACCGCAAAATTCAACTTTAACATTGAATTTTAACGCTGAAATCTTGCATTATGCCATTTCTTCCGTTACCTTTGCAAAACAAAAGCAAGAGAAGAATGACAAGCAAAGAAGACGTTTCCCGTTTCCTGCGCAATTTCAAGGACAAGTCAAAAGTGTTCGGAATTATCTTCAGAGACGACAGAGGAAAGAACCAGCAAACCCTATTTGACTTGGAAATATCCGGCACGGAAAGGCGTGAGATAGTAATGTCATTAGTCGCCGAAGACTTTGTTGAAGGCCCGTTGGAAGACACCTTGAACAACATCAGCCAAATGTGGGTGTTCGGCACAAGGATAAAAGAGACTGACATTTACATAAAAATATCCATGGGGCATCCAAGCAGTTGCACTATATGTATATCATTCCACATAGCGGAACGGGAACTTAAATATAAATTCAAACAGTTATGAAAAGTCCATTTACAGGAGGGGAAGTTGTAAGGCACAGCGAAAGGCGCACCGCAACATTCCGTAAGGAAGAGTTTGAATACACATTCGTATGCTACAAATGTGTGGACACAGGGGAACTGTTCACAACTGAGCGGCAGGACAACGTAAACACCGCACAGGTGTACAACCAATACCGCGTGAAATACGGAATACCTTTCCCCGACGAAATAAGGCAACTCAGGACAACCTACGGGATGTCCGCCTCAAAGATGTCACTGATATTGGGGCTTGGGGATAACCAATACAGGCTCTACGAGAACGGAAGTATGCCGAACGTCGCGATAGGCAGGACGTTACAGGCAATCAAGAATCCCGTGACCTTCCTGGATTATGTCAATGCGGCAAGCGGAGTCCTTATGGGCGATGAGTTTGAACGTATTGCCGGGAAAATCAAAGGTGTTCAAGACAAAAACGCAATGGAAAGCCTTGTGCAAAGTCTGGTTTTCGCCTGTGACAAAAGATGTTCAAGCAACGGCTATGCCGCCATGTCGATAAGCAAATTAAAAAACACCATTTTGTTCTTTGTAAATAAATACAAAGGCGTGTATGTCACGCAAATGAACAAACTGTTGTTCTATCTTGATTTCCTGTCATACAAGGAAAGAGGGTGCGGTTTTACGGGACTTTCATTCAAGGCTATACAGTATGGCCCCGTGCCTCTGAGATGGGACAGGGTGTACGGTTTTATGGACGATATGGAACAGGTTGCCATTGAATCCAAAAACGGAAACAGCGGAAGCAAAATCGTTTCAGAAATAGATTACGACAAGGCTTGCTTTGACGAAAGCGAACAGGAACTTCTTAACAAGGTGTATGAAACTTTCAAAGATGATACACCTTCGTCAATATCTGAAAAAAGTCACAATGAAGACGCATGGAAATGCAACATACAAAACCATTCTGTCATAGATTATGATTATGCTTTTATGCTGAAAGCCATATAACCAAAGTTTCCCACACCCTGCACACAGGCTTGTATTTACTGCACTTTTAGGGTGTGGGAAACTTTTGTCATGTCAAATCTCTTTCTGCTGTTCTTCCGAAAGTCCTGTGGCGGCAATGATTTGGTCTATACCAAGCCCAAGGCTCTTCAAGTTGCGGGCTATGGCAATGGCTTTGCTTAGTTCGCCCTCAGCACGGCCTTTCTCAAGTCCCTTGGCAAGACCTTTGGCAAGTCCGACAGACTCACCTTCTTCATACCCCTCGTCGTGGCTGGTGTCGAAGAGGCTGCGCATGTGGCGGACGGCTTCCATGTGACGGACATACGGAAAAGGAACGAAAACACCAACCCTTTTGTCATAAGCAAATCACCCCGGTGTTCAAATAGTCAGCAGGAAAGGTCTTTTTTGCTCCGACTTTGCAGAAAAACGGTAGCCGAAGGTGAAAAGTTGATTAAAAGAAACATAATTTCATTAATAATCTGAAATTAATTGATAACTTTGCCGTCAGATTCTATGGTGCCTTGTGGCATGTAATCCGAAAAATCTTACAATATTTAATCATTTAGTACAATGCGAAAGAATTACGCTTTTACGCTCTTGGCTGCCGCAATGGCAGTGCCGATGAGCCTCAGCGCGCAGACAATTCTCGATGAAGGCTTCGAGAACGAGAGCACGGAGAGGTATTCACGGCCGGTGGCCGAAGGGTGGACGACGGTGGATTCCTACACCGGAACATCGTCTGACAAGGTATGGTGCAACTACTATTCTTCCTCGACCACGCCCACAATCACGGGCAAGCACGTGGCGCAGTGCGACGGCGACCTCTACACCGGCGAGGGCGAGGGTCCGCGCGAGGAAATCCTCCTCACGCCGGAGCTGAACCTCGACAACACCTACCAGCTGAGTTTCGACTGGAAGGTAAGCCCCATGGCATTCGAGACAAAGACGCAGTATGACCTTCAGGTGCGCATCGTGAAGGACGGCGACGTGAAGAACGCCGAGACCATCTTCTCTATCCAGAACGTGGAAGACCTAAAGGAGAGCGGCGTGGCATACCCCTTCGAGGGATGGTCGGTGCAGACGAGCAAGATTGACCTGAGCGAGTGGCAGGGACAGAAGGTGAAAATCGCCTTCGTCTACAAGATGCTCACCACCAACGCCAACGTGGTGTATCTCGACAACGTGCTCGTGAAACAGGCAAAGCCGGTGACAACGCCGGTGGCGACGCTCGACAAGACGAGCTACGACTACGGCACGGTGTATCTGGGCGAGAAATTCTACAGCGAGGCGTTCAAGCTCTCCAACACGGGCAAGAACGGACTGAAGATCACGGGCGTGGACCTGCCTCAGGGCGTGACCATGACGATTGCCCCCTCGACGGTGAACCTCGACGCGACGGAATCAACGCAGTTCCAGTTTCTCTACACCGCCAGCCTCACCTCGCCCGCCAAGGCCACAGTGACGCTGCACACCAACGGCGGCGACTTCGACATCGACCTTACCGCAACAAAGCAGATGGTACCCGACGGCATGACGGAGGAGACTTTCGAGTATTATTTCCTGCCGGCAGGATGGCAGAACGACGGCTGGAGCGAGACGAAGACAGCCCTGGAGGGCGACCGCTCGGTTTACGCCGGGGTGTCATTGACCGACAACTACCTCACCTCGCCGCGCCTCGACCTGACAAAGGGCGGCAGCGTGATGTTTGAATACTACAACGACTTCACCTCGCAGGACGGTTCGACATACCAGAGCAACGACATAACGCTCGAACTCTCGACCGACGGCGGAAAGACATGGGAGAAGAAATGGACATTCGACTACGAGAACGACGCGAAGAGCAATGCGCGCCTGTTTGAGACAGTGGACCTTGGCACCGGCACCGATGACTCCTACGTGCGCTGGCACAACACCGCCGTCACTTCCGACGACGGCGACGTTCCTGAGACGAGCAGCTTCTATCTCGACCGCGTGTTCCTCCCCACCCTCTACGGGGCTGACGGCACGCCCGACAGCGTGAGGTATATCTCGCCCGTGGACGGAGCCGAGGGCGTTTACGCCAAGAACATCAAGTTCGAGTGGTCTCCGGCGCAGTTCGCCAAGAGCTACAAGATATATATAGGTACGAAATCCGGCAGCTACGACGTGGTGAACGGCAGCGACGTGGGCAACAACCTCACCTTCACCCTCGCCAAGGCCGACTACGAGACGAAATACTACTGGAAGGTGGCGGCTGTGAACGCCAAGGGCGAATACGCCGACGCGAAGGAACTCACCTTCACCACGCAGAAAGACGCAACAACATCGTCTTACCCCTACTCCATGGACTTCTCCGGCCTGTCGGCACTGCCCGAGGGCTGGATTTCGGAGAACACCACAACCTACGGCACGAGCCGCAACTGGAGCATCCTCAACAGCAAGGGTTGCCCGGCACCGTGCCTTTACAGCATGTGGGTGGGAGCTGACAACAGCGCCACAGTGACCACACCGGAGTTCAAGCTCCCCGAAATGGAAGACGTGAACATATCGTTCGACTGGATTGACCGCCACCCCGTGGACGCTATCGAGGACGAGAGCGGACTGGCAAAGAAATGCAACGTGGAGGGCAACAACGGCATCGAGAAGGTGACGTTTGAAATCAACGTGGACGGAGAGTGGAAGGAACTCTCGTATATCTCGCAGGACTACGACAAGGCGGTGCAGAACACTTCCGTTGGCGAGCGTTACTACTGGATCAACGAGAGCTTCGACCTGAAGGAATACGCCGGCAAGACGGTGCAGTTCCGCTGGGTACACTACGGCTACCGCGGCAGCGACAACGGCTGCGGTCTCGACAACGTGCTTATCGAGGTGAAGCAGGACGACAAGGCCGTGTTCAACAAGGAGAGCTGGGACGCAGGCAAGGTGAACTACAACAAGGCGGTGAACTCAGGCGACATCTTCACCGTGCTCAACAAGGGCGAACAGGCCCAGGTGGTGAAGAACGCGACATTCTCAACGCCCAACTTCACCACATCGCTCAAGGCCGGCGACAAGATAGCCGCCAAGGACGGAATGAAGTTCAACATACAGTTCAACGCCCTCACCAGCGCGGCTGACGTGGACGACGCGCTCACACTCGAGTTCGAGAGCGGCCTGACAATGACGCTCCCCGTGAAGGGAACGGCCCTGCCCGAGGACGTGATCTACTACTCTTTCGAGGACAACGACCTTGAATACAACTGGCTCACCGACTTCACCCTCATCGACGTGGACCACGCCGCAACGGTGCCTTTCACCTGCTACGGCACGGAGTTCCCGTCAAGCGGCGGCTGCTACGCCTTCGCCGTGGCTTACGAGCCGTCTGACCTGAAGAACGTAGCCCCGATTTCCGGCACGGCGTTCCTCATCCCCGGCACACCGTCGGACGAGGACACCAAGGGCGACAACTGGATCGTTTCTAAGAAACTCACCGCCACCGACAACTCAGCGTTCGACTTCTACGCTCGCAACTGGGAGTGTACCGAGAGCGTTCTGCCCTCGGGCATGCACAAGGTGGGCGTTTACGTGAGCGAGACGAGCGCGACCGACCGTGATTCATTCACCGAGGAACTCAAGTTGCAGGAGATACCTTACCTCGCAGGACACACATGGAACCACTACACGGTAGACCTGTCGAAGTATGCCGGCAAGGACATCTACGTGGCAGTGCGCGACTACACCGAGGGCTACCGCCTGGCAGCGTTCTACGACGACTTCACGTTCTCACACTTCGGCGGAACTACGGGCATCAAGACCCTGAGCACGGAGATTGCCGGCGACGCCAAGGTGACCGTTTACAGCATGAGCGGCATCGAGGTGGCTAAGGGCGAAGGCGTGCAGACGCTCCGCTCCCTCGCCAAGGGTGCTTACATCGTGAAGGTACAGACCGCGGAAGGCACCAAGACCATGAAGATAGCACGCAGATAACACGTCTGCACGACGAATGATTTTTAAGGGCAGCGGGTGCCTCCTGCCGGACAGTCCGGACCGGGAGTTCCCGTTGCCTTTCTTTTTTCTAATA
>CAVHWJ010000116.1:5960-7753 GCA_963639565.1 uncultured Prevotella sp.
GAGAGTTACGACGCTTTCGCCGTGGAGTTCGGCGACTGGACAGGCATCGACGGCGACAAACTCAACGCCGCCGCGCTCACCGGCGACTACCCCAACCGCGGCGTCAGGCAGTACGCCCAGATAATGAACCCCCTCGAAGTGCAGCCGATGTGGTATTACGACTACCCCGTGCTGCGCGCTTACAGCGGCAAACAGTATGTGGGCTTCGTGCGCACCGCGTCGGGAGGGGCCAACAACGACTGGCTCATATCACCCGAGATAACCGTGGGTACGGACAACATCCTGTCGTTCCTCGCCAAGGCGGCTGACGTTTACGACGAGAAATTCATCGTTTACATCACCACCAAGACCGACAACCCCGAGCAGGAGGACTTCGTGAAGCTCTCATCCGGCAACTACGAGACGGTGAACTACAAGGGCTGGCACGACATGACATACGACCTTTCGGCATACGCCGGGAAGAAGGTGAAAATCGCCATACGATATATCAGCGAATACAACAACGGCGGTTCGTTCATGCTCATGGTGGACGATTTCTATGTGGGTCCGCAGGAGGCAGAGGCGCAGTCGGCTCCGGCATCACGCGCGGCACTTTCGCCCAAGGGCGTGAGGGTTGAGAACGCCATGATGCGGTCGGCGGCAAACCCCAACGAGGTGTTTGAGGTTTATCTCGACGGAGAGAAGGTCGCCACCACGTCGGCATATACCTGTACGGTGGAGAACATCGCCGAGGGCAACCACACCGTGGGCGTTAAGGCAAAGTATATCGCCGCCGAAAGCGAGATGGTGACGACCGGCGTGAAGCTCGACATGAACGGCTACCACAGCGTGGACTTCGCCGTGACCGCCGACAGCAAGGCCACGGTGGACGGCACTAAGATAAACATCCTCTCAGAAGCCACTGGTGAGAGCTACACGCTGACCGTGGCTGACGGCAAGGCGAACATAAAGGCTCTGCCCGAAGGACTGTACAATTTCAACATCGCAAAGGGGGCGTTCAAGGAATACAACGAGGACAAATATATCACGGCTGACCAAAAGATGACGATAACCCTCGAAGACGACGTGAAGACTCCCTACAACATCACCGCCACACTCAGCGACGGCGGCGACGGCACAAAGACGGCTCTGCTGAAATGGAACCAGGTGCTGGGTTTCTCCGACAGTTTCGAGGACTACGACGACTTCGCCACGGGCGAGTTCGGCGGTTGGAAGAGCATCGACAACGACAAGATGCCGGTTTACCCCATCTCCCTCGGTTCGCAGGACAACCTCGTGTCGTTCCCCGGTTCGGGAACAGGCTCCAACCCCACGGCGATAGCCCCCATGGTGTTCAACCCGTGGAAGACCTCGCCGGCGATGCTCCCAACCGACCAGGCCATAAAGGCGCCCGACGGCGACAAGTTCATCATTTTCTTCTCCGCCGAAAAGACGAAATCCGACAAGTGGCTCATATCGCCGCTCGTGGATATATATGAGGGCTACCAGCTGAAAGCCACGGCGAAGGCTTATTCCACATACCCCGAGAACATCGAGTTCGCCGTTTCGGAGACCGGCAGCGACACCCCCGACGACTTCACCGTAATCAGCAAGGCGGAGGATATGCCCTCAACGCAGTGGACAATCTACTCCACCCCACTCGACGCATACGCAGGAAAACAGGTGAGGGTGGCGATACATTATTATTCCACCGACGCCTTCTTCGCGCAGGTGGACAACGTGAGGGTTGAACCCGAGGACGGCAGCGGCACGGTGGTGGACTACGGCAACGTGGTGAAATACAACGTGTGGCT
>CAVHWJ010000117.1:0-2029 GCA_963639565.1 uncultured Prevotella sp.
GCGGCGAACACGGCTTTCGCCACCGACATAACAGTGAAGCCCGGACCCTACGCCATAGAACAGGCACTGCAACAGGCGAGGGAGGAACGGCGGCTCAACGGTGCCGACAACGTGTGCTTGCGGTTGCAGCCCGGCACCTACCGACTGAACCAGACCATTGTGGTGCGCCCCGAAGACAACGGCACGCGCATCGTGGCCGACGGCGACGCGGTGATCAGCGGCGGAGTGAAAATCACGGGGTGGAAGAAACAAGGCAAGCTCTACGTGGCAGACGTGCCGGAGTTCAACGGCCGTCCGCTTGAGTTCCGCCAGCTCTGGGTGAACGGCAGGAAGGCCGACAGGGCGAGAGACGTGGAAGACTTCGAGAAGATGTACCGCATACGCAGTGTGGACAAGAAGAACGAAATCCTTTACGTGCCGGCGGCGGCGGTGAAGCGCGTGCTCAACGCCAAGCACACGGAAATGGTGCTCCACGAGATGTGGTGCGTGGCAAACCTCCGCGTCAAGGGTATCAAGGTGCAGGGCGACAGTGCGGCGGTGACGTTCCACCAACCGGAGAGCCACATCCATTTCATGCACCCGTGGCCGTCGCCAATGGTCACGGCGGACGGGCACAACTCGGCGTTCTACCTCACCAACGCCAAGGAACTCCTCGACACGCCGGGCGAGTGGTATCTCGACGCAAAAGAGCAGAAGGTTTATTATATGCCGCGCACGGGCGAGACGATGGCAAACGCCGACGTTGAGGCTCCGGCGGTGGAAACGCTGCTGCGCGTGGAGGGAACGCCCGACAACCCGGTTAAGGGCGTTACGTTCGAGGGCGTGACGTTCAGCTACGCCACGTGGATGCGTCCTTCTGTTGCCGGACACGCTCCGCTGCAGGCTGGTATGTACATGACCGAGGCTTACAAGCTGCGCCCGAAGATAGTTCGCCCCAACGGCGACCACAAGCTCGACAACCAGGGCTGGGTGGGACGGCCGGCGGCGGCAGTCACCGTGAGCTGCGCCGACGACATAGACTTCAAGTGCTGCACTTTTGAGCATTGCGCGTCCACGGGCGTTGAGTTCTACCAGTACACCAAGGGTGGCAGCATATCGCGCTGCACCGTGAGGGACATCGGCGGCAACGGCATCCTCGCCGGCGGCTTCGGACCGGAAGCCCATGAGGCGCATCTGCCTTATAACCCGTCGGACAGCCGCATTATTTGCACTGGACTGACAATCGACAACAACTTCATAACCGACGTTACTAACGAGGACTGGGGTTGCGTGGGCATCGGAGCTGGCTTCGTGCGCGACATAAAGATCTGCCACAACGAAATCTCCGAGGTTTCCTACACCGGCATCAGCATGGGGTGGGGGTGGAACCAGCAGGCCTGTTCCATGGCGAACAACCTTGTGCAGGGCAACCTTATCCACCACTACGCCAAGCACATGTATGACACCGCCGGTATATACACCCTCGGTTCGCAGCCCCATTCGCTCATCGAGGGCAATGTGGTGCGCGACATCTATTCCCCAGGCTACGCCCACGACCCCAACCACTGGTTCTATCTCTACACCGACGAAGGCTCGTCGTGCATCACCGTGAAGAACAACTGGACCCCCACGGAGAAATACCTGAAAAACGCCAACGGCCCCTGCAATGTGTGGGAAAACAACGGTCCCGCCGTGAGCGACTCGATCAAGGCCAAGGCCGGGATTGAGAAACAGTAGACCATGGAATGACAGGCAAAAGGATAAACATGAAAAAGGCTCACCTTTCGGGGTGAGCCTTTTGATTCTATTTCTTTTAACTACTAACGTTTTTCCTTTTCTTTTGCTTTATCTATTCAACCTTCCTCCTTCATCTGTTACTCACGAGCCTGTTGCTGTAAAAACAGCAAACAGGGGTGACTAACACAAATCAAACAACTAATCTTTACCTAAATCTATTAAACTAACTTATAAAATCTAAAACCTATATCTTGTTATCCATGCCGTCTCACGACCGCCGTTGCAATCTCTTTTACCTAACCTAATACCTTTC
>CAVHWJ010000117.1:2695-5126 GCA_963639565.1 uncultured Prevotella sp.
ACCGTCGCCACGTCGATGCTCGCCACGTGGCTTATGGTGAACGGCAGTATCATCAGCGTGGCCCACGTGAACATCCACTTGTTCACCGTTATAACCGAGTATTTCCTCACGAGTTTGCTGAACAGCGCGAGATACAGCGCGAACGACAGCTGCGCCGCCACGCACAGGAGGTCGCCGCGGATGTCGCCCACCTTGTCGCTCGCCGCGTTCGCGCTCGACAGCACGAGGGCCACCGCGCCGGTGCAGCCGAAGAGCACGCCTAAGGCTTTCTTCCCCGTGATGGGTTCTTTCAGAATGATAGCCGAGAGGATCATCGCGAAGATAGGCATTGAGGTTGTCACCACGCTGGAGTTGATGGGCGAGGTGATGCTCAGTCCTATGGTGTAGCAGCACTGGTTGGTCACGAGGCCGAAGATGCCGGCGCCGATGAAGAGCAGCTTGTCTTTCGTAGGCACGTGCTCGTGCTTGGTGAAAAATGATGTTAGCCAGAAAAGCAGGGCACCGCCGGCGACACGGAACGACACCATGTCGAGACCCGTCACTCCGTGGGTCATCGCGTCCTTGCCCAGCGGGGCCATGAGACCCCAGAATGCGCATGCCATGAAACTGCAGATATGCGCAATTAACGGACGATTGTTGTTCATATTCTCCTTAATGTAGTAAAATGTGGGTGCAAAGTTACTCAATTAGCGGAATAAACGTTATATTTGCCGTGTGTTTTATGGAGAACACCATGTTATAATTCTTGACGCTTAATTCTTGATGCTATGCAGAAATACGCCGACTATATCAAGCAGATTGAAATCGACTCGCTATGGAGCGGGCAGAAGCACGTGCTCTGGAACCTCGACCGCCGCGTGAACATCCTCAGCGGAGTGAACGGGGTGGGGAAGAGCACTATAATAAATAAGGTGGTGAAGGGGCTGTCGCAGGGCGGCGAGTTCCCCAGCCACCTGCTCAAGGGCGTGCGGCTGAGTGTGGTGCCCGAGGACGCCAAGTGGATAAGGTTCGACATCATACGCTCGTTCGACAGCCCCGTGGTGAACCAGGAACTCCTCAACAAGGTGGGCGTGAGCCTCGTCACCGAACTCGACTGGCAGCTCTACTCCCTGCAGCGCAAATACCTCGACTACCAGGTGAACGTGGGCAACCGAATCATCGCCGCCCTGCAGAGCGGCGAGGCCGACGCGGCTGAAAAGGCGCAGTCGCTGGCGGAACCCAAAAAGACCTTCCAGGACATGGTGGACGATCTCTTCGCCGAAACCGGCAAGAAGATAATACGCACCGCCAACGAGATACAGTTCTCGCAGATGGGCGAGACGCTCGTGCCGTACCAGCTGTCGAGCGGCGAGAAGCAGATTCTCGTGATACTGCTCACGGTGCTCATCGAGGACAAGCGTCCCTACGTGCTCTTCATGGACGAGCCTGAGGTGAGCCTCCATGTGGAGTGGCAGCGCAGGCTCATCGACCTTATCCTTGAACTCAACCCCAACGTGCAGATTATCCTCTCCACCCACGCCCCGGCGGTGATAATGAACGGGTGGATGGACAACGTTTCGGAGGTTAGCGACATTATCCAGAACTGATTTCCGGGGAGGGCTGACATGAACAGACGGCTGACGCAAAATCTCAATTCGGAGTATTTCGAGGCGATGAACCGCCTAAACTCCAAGAAAGCCCGGCGGCGCATCGTGGCTTATGTGGAGAGCTACGACGACGTGCTCTTCTGGCGCACCGTCCTGGGGCGGTTCGAGAACGACAAACGCTATTTCGAGGTGATGCTCCCCTCGCGCAACACGCTGGAGCGCGGCAAGAAATCGGTGCTGATGAACCTCCTTTCCAACGGTGTGGGCGGCAGCATGATAGCCTGTGTGGATGCCGACTACGACTGGCTCATCAACGGGGCCACGCCCACGTCGCAGACTATCGTCACCAACCCCTACGTGCTCCACACCTACGTCTACGCCATTGAGAACTACCAGTGTTTCGCCCCCTCGCTCCACAACGTGTGCGTTATGGTGACGCTCAACGACCACGGCATCTTCGATTTCGAGGACTTCATGGCGCGGTTCAGCGAGACGCTCTTCCCCCTCTTCGTGTGGTCCATCTGGCATTACAGGCGCAGCATCTACGGCGAGTTCACCATTAGCGATTTCAACCGCGTGGCGGAACTCGGCAACTTCTCCATTTTCAACCCCCAGCCCGTGCTCGACAACCTGCGCCGCAAGGTGCGCAACCGCGTGCGCGCGCTCCAGGACCGCCACCCCGAGGCCAAGGAGTCGTGGCTCGCGCTGAAGCAGGAACTCATAACCATGGGCGTTACGCCGCAGACCACCTATCTTTATATACAGGGCCATCACCTCTTCAACAAGATAATCCTGCCGCTCCTCAACCGCGTGTGCAGCCGTCTTGTGCAGGAGAGGGAGGAGGA
>CAVHWJ010000117.1:5426-7714 GCA_963639565.1 uncultured Prevotella sp.
CTTACCTTTGCACCGCTTTTTTAACAGGATTGTATCAGGACAACACATTCCGTTACAGGGCGAACGTTTATTGGATATTATAACGAAACAAGAAAATAAAACAACAGAAAAAGTATGTCTTATAATTTATTGAAGGGAAAGCGCGGCATCATCTTCGGCGCGTTGAACGACGCGTCGATCGCGTGGAAAGTGGCTGAACGCGCAGTGGAAGAGGGCGCGCAGATCGTTCTCACCAATACCGCGGTGGCTTGCCGCATGGGTACGATTGACGAACTGGCGAAGAAGACCGGCGCCGCCATAATCCCTGCCGACGCAACGTCGGTGGAAGACCTGACAAACCTCTTCGAGGAGGCCCAGAAGGCTCTCGGCGGAAAGATCGACTTCGTGCTCCATTCCTGCGCCATGAGCGTGAACATGAGGAAGAAGCGCACATACGACGACCTCGACTATTCGTTCCTCAACAAGACGCTCGACATCTCGGCAATCTCGTTCCACAAGATGCTCCAGGCCGCCAAGAAACTCGACGCCCTCAGCGACGGCGCGTCGGTGCTCGCCCTTACCTACATCGCGTCACACCGCACCTTCTTCGGCTACAACGACATGGCCGACGCCAAGTCGCTCCTCGAGTCCATAGCTCGCAGCTTCGGCTATATCTACGGCCGCGAGAAGCACGTGCGCATCAACACCATATCGCAGTCGCCCACCTTCACCACCGCCGGCAGCGGCATCAAGGGTTTCGACGGTCTGTATGATTTCTCCGACCGCATGTCGCCCCTGGGCAACGCCAGTGCCGACGAGTGCGCCGACTACTGCGTGGTGATGTTCTCCGACCTCACCAAGAAGGTCACGATGCAGACGCTCTTCCACGACGGCGGTTTCTCAAGCATGGGAATGTCGCTCCGCGGCATGACGCAATACAACAAGTCGTTCATCGACGAGAACCGCGACGCCGACGGCAACATCATCTACGGATAACGCCCCCCGGCTCGGCAGTTTATTATCATCAACATACCTTTCGCGCGCAGCGGTTTTCACTTTTTGAGAAAGCCGCTGCGCTTTTCGTTTAAAAGGCCTCACCATTTAATCAAACATACAGGACAGTCTATGTTCATAAGCTTTGAACATAAGTTCAAAAGCTTTGAACCTATGTTCAAAAGTTTTGAATATAAGTTCAAAAGTTATGAACTTAACTTTCCCGATAGCTTTGGCGAGTTATGGAAGCCCCTTTAAATGAAAGAGACGTGGCCCATTTCCCCCAAACTCTCCGTATTCTTCGTTATTGTCAGCCAAAAGCACTATTTTTGTAGCGTGAAACGAAAAAAGTGGGTTCGGCATGCAAGCCGATTTACAGTAACGCAGACAATTCAAAACGATGGGATATGGAAGAAAGATTATCAGCTATCTATTTAAGAAACGGGAAGACAGCCCTGCAATACGTTATGAGCCTGAGCGAAAAGTACAGGCAGATAGCGACCGAAGCGATATTCGAGTGTTTGAGACTGGGTTATCCCCTCAACGACATGGAGATTACCGGCAAAGCCCGCGAAATGCTGAGGAGGCGGAATGTAATAGGCTGATAGGCATAGCAAGGGAAAACGGCCTGTTCATAGAGAAATCGGATTGGGCGGCTTTCGGAGACCGGAGGAGTGTACCTTCGGGCGAGAGCATTGTGTTTCTGAGCAAGGATGAGAAAACGTACACAAAAATGAAGTCTCCTTTTGCAAAAGCCCCGATGAAGCAGACAAAATCGGAAGATATTATTTATGAACATCTCATCCACAATATCCTGTTCCCCTCGACGAGATACCGCTTTATTGGCTTTACCGAAGACTCAAAAGGGTTAAGGATAGTGTTGCAGCAAAAGAACATAGCCGGGATGTTCAGGGTTCCTGCCCAAAAGGCCATTGACGAATACCTCGTCAATGTGCTTGGGCTACACAAAGAGGACAAGTATTTCTACGGCAACGAATACTATGCCGTGACTGACGTTTCCAACATGAGCGACAATGTGCTCTGCGGCGAAGACGGGACATTGTATTTTATAGACCCGATAATAAGGTTGAAACGGTCGGGGCTGGAGGTGTGGAAATATCTGTATGATACAATATGTGTATAGTGCTGAGAATATCCGGGCGACCATTTGGCTATTAAAAAGACAAACGACATGGAGCTTCCGAAACAGATAAACAATATCAACGAGCGTGTGGTGGACGACCTCAAAGAGAGATTGTCCGGTCATAGCCGTGTCTCCATTGCCGCCGCTTCATTCTCCATCTATGCTTTTGAGG
>CAVHWJ010000118.1:0-1467 GCA_963639565.1 uncultured Prevotella sp.
ACCGTCGTGCGGTCTTGCAGGAAGGCGGAAGCGCGCAGCAGTCGTACGATTTTCTTCCAGCGGCGGTCGCTCACGTACACTTGCCGACGCTCGTCTGTTCCGTCGATAGCAACCGATTTCAGCGACTTGCGTATCTGATGGATGGCGTTGAGCACATCCTTTGACACGTCTACCTTGTCTATCGCCTTGCTCCACTTGGCGTATTCGTCGTTGCCTATCTGGAGTTTCTTGGGCGGACACGCGTCCTTTGTGTCGTTGTCGAGAAGCATCCTGTCGAAATTGTCCTCACGCCTGATGCTTCGGCTCTCCAGGCGGATGATGAAGCGGTCCCATAGTGCTTCAAGTCCCTCGCCTTGCGCCGGCAGTTCGTTGCTCGCCGCCACAAGCAGTTTGAGCGGCAGCGGCACGGTCTTGTTGCCGTTGCGGAACTGCTTCTCGTTGATTACCGTGAGCAGGGTGTTCTGTATCGCCGGACCGGCTTTCCATATCTCGTCGAGGAACACCACGTCGGCGGTGGGCAGATAGCCATCGGTCACGCGCTCGTAATCGTCGCTGGTCTTCAGCTTGCTGATGCTCACCGGACCGAATATCTCGTCGGGCGTGGAGAACCTCGACATGAGGTATTCAAACGACCGTGCGTCCTTGAAAGCCTCTTTCAGCCGCCTCGCCACCATGCTTTTCGCCACGCCTGGCGGACCGAGCAGGATGACGCTCTCCCCGGCGACGGCGGCAAGCAACGACATCGCTATCTCGTTTTCCTTTTCGTAAATGCCCTCGTTCAATATCTCCAAGAGCTTCTTTATTCTCTCTTTCATTGGTTTACGTTTAATGTAAAACTCTTGTATTCTTAAAATTTATGATAAATTCATGGTTAATTTATGGGCATTTATGTTCAATGAAACATCTTGCCGTAAAAGCCATGTCTTTCTTTTCGGCGTGAATTTCCATGAATTGGCCATGAATTTTTCGTGAATTGATTTTGTTGCGCAAAGTAAAAATGCCGCGCAAGGAGACATTTGCAGTCCCTCTTGCCGCGGCATCCGTTGCTTTATTTATGAGAAGCGGTTATTTCTTCTTCAGGTATTCGTTCACCTTGGCGGCGGTGGCCTTGCCGCTCGCCATTGCCCTCACCACGAGGGACGCTCCGTTGGCGGCGTCGCCGGCCACGAACACATTGTCGGCGAACTGCGGCTGTTCGGGTTTCAAAAAGCCCATGGCGAGGAGCACAATCTCAGCCTTTATCACCTCCGGCTTTCCTGCCGGCACCATGATGGGGCGGCCGCCCTCTGGGTTCGGCTTCCAGTCAATCTGCTGCACCTCAACGCCGGTGAGCTTGCCGTCCTTGCCGAGGAAACGCAGGGAGTTGATGTTCCAACGCCTCTCGCAGCCCTCCTCGTGGCTCGAAGTGGTCTTCAGCGTGCGCGGCCAGTTGGGCCACGGGTTGTTCGGGTCTTCGGGACCCTCCAC
>CAVHWJ010000118.1:2065-7708 GCA_963639565.1 uncultured Prevotella sp.
GTGGTAGGCTCGTGGTCGGTGAGGTTGAGCACGCAGGCCTTCTCGCAGAGAGCCGGACAGATCCTTCCGGTGAACTCGGGGAAGTCGTTGGTGTCGTTGAGCAGCCGGTAAGCCAGTTCCCAGTCGCCCTTGTAGAGCGCGTCGTTCCATTCCGGGGCTTTGTTGCCCAGCGGACAGGCCCAGTGGCAGAACGGCACGCCGCAGTCCATGCAGCGCGAAGCCTGAGTGCGGCGGTCTTTGTCGTTGAGGGTCTGCTCCACCTCTCCGAAGTCATGAATACGGTCATGCACCGGTCTGTATCCCGCCTCCTGGCGGTGTGTTGTCAAAAATGCTTTTGGATTTCCCATTTTGTTAAAATTGAAAAGTTTAAAAATTGAAAGATTGAAAAAACAGAGTTCCATTGTCAGCCCTGACGGCTTTTTTTTCAATTTTCCCATCTTTCAATTTTTCAATTTTTAATAGTCTCTCTGCATATCTGCGATTTTCTGCTGCAGCTTCTTCACCTGTTCCTCCTGGAGCACGCGCTTGTATTCAATCGGCACCACCTGGATGAAGTCCTCCACGTAGCGGTTCCAGTCGTCGAGCATGGTGCGCGCCAGCTTTGAGCCGGTGTAGAGATAGTGCTGGCGGATAAGCTCGTGCAGCTCCTTGCGGTAGTTGCTGTCCTCCACGAGGTTTATTTCCACCATGTCCATGTTGCAGAAATAGTCGAAGTCGTGGTTCTTGTCCCACACGTAAGCCACGCCGCCGCTCATGCCGGCGGCGAAGTTGCGTCCCGTCTCGCCGAGCACCACCACTCGTCCTCCTGTCATGTATTCGCAGCAGTGGTCGCCCGCGCCTTCCACCACGGCAATGGCGCCGGAGTTTCTCACGGCGAAGCGTTCGCCCACCTTGCCGTTGATATACAGTTCGCCGCTCGTAGCTCCGTAGAGGCCCGTGTTGCCGGCGATGATGTTGTCCTCGGCGTTGAAGTTGCTCCTCACGGGGGGCAGAATGGCGATGCGTCCGCCGCAGAGACCCTTGCCGAAATAGTCGTTGGTCTCGCCCTCGAGCTTGAAGTTGATGCCCTTGACGAGGAACGCTCCGAAACTCTGTCCTGCGCTGCCCTTGAACTTCACGTTGATAGTAGAGTCGGGCAGACCCTCCTCGCCGTATTTCTGGGCCACCAGTCCGCTGAGCATCACGCCCGTGGCGCGGTCGGTGTTCTTTATGGCGTAGTCGAGGTTCACCTCCTCCTGCGTGTCGATAGCCTTCTGTGCGGAGCGGATAATCTGCTGGTCGAGGATGTTCGAGAGGTCGTGTATCTGCTCCGTTGTGTGATACAGCGAGCAGTTGCCCTCCTCCTTGTGGAGCAGGCGTGAGAAATCGAGCATAGAAGCCTTGCTGCCCTTCTCGCGGTCCTTCACCTGGAGCAGTTCCGTGTGTCCCACTATGTCGTCGAGCTTTGTGTAGCCCATTTCGGCGAGGTATTCGCGCACCTCCTGGGCGAGGAACGTAAAGTAGTTCACCAGGTATTCGTATTTGCCGATGAAATGCTTGCGCAGTTCGGGGTTCTGCGACGTTACGCCCAGCGGACACGTGTTGAGGTTGCACTTGCGCATCATCACGCATCCGAGCACGATGAGCACGAGCGTTCCGAAGGCGTATTCCTCAGCTCCGAGCAGAGCCATGATTATGACGTCGCGCCCTGTCTTGAGCTGACCGTCCACCTGAAGCCTAACCTGTCCGCGCAGACCGTTCTTCATCAGCGTCTGCTGCGTCTCGCTCAGACCTATTTCGGGCGAGATACCGGCGAAGCGCATGCTCGATGCCGGCGACGCACCCGTTCCTCCCTCTGCTCCCGAAATCACGATGAGGTCGGCCTTTGCCTTGGCCACACCGGCGGCGATAGTTCCCACTCCGCTCTCAGCCACGAGCTTCACGCTGATTGCGGCCTTGGGGTTCACGTTCTTCAGGTCGAAGATGAGCTGCGCCAAGTCCTCGATAGAGTAGATGTCGTGGTGCGGCGGCGGCGAAATGAGCGAGATGCCCGGTATGGAGTGGCGCGTCTTGGCGATGATTTCGTTCACCTTGAAGCCCGGCAGCTGTCCGCCCTCTCCGGGCTTCGCTCCCTGCGCCACCTTGATTTGCAGTTCCTCGGCGTTCACAAGGTATTCCGTGGTCACGCCGAAACGGCCCGAGGCAATCTGCTTTGTCTTGCTCGACAGGGATATGCCGTCCACCTCGCTGTGGAAACGCTCGTTGTCCTCGCCGCCCTCGCCGGTGTTGGAGCGTGCGCCGAGTTTGTTCATAGCCAGCGCTATCGCCTCGTGCGCCTCGATTGAGAGCGCGCCGAAGCTCATTGCTCCCGTCACGAAATGCTTCACGATGCTCTCCACCGGCTCCACCTTCTCGATGTCGATGGGGTTGCGGCGGAAACCGAGGAAGTCGCGGATGAATATCGGACTCTCCTTCTCGTCCACGAGCTTGGTGTATTCCTTGTATTTGTTGTAGTTGCCCGTGCGCGTGGCGAGTTG
The DNA here is from genome assembly GCA_963639565.1 of uncultured Prevotella sp. Classification (GTDB taxonomy): domain Bacteria; phylum Bacteroidota; class Bacteroidia; order Bacteroidales; family Bacteroidaceae; genus Prevotella. Next base: position 4,582 of record CAVHWJ010000118.1, read on the forward strand.
CAGCGTGGCAATCGTCTGCGGGTCCCAGGCGTGCTTTATTCCGTCCTTGCGGTAGTGGAACTGCCCAAGGTTGGGCAGGAAATCGGGCTTGCGCTTCATGCCGAACGCCTTGTCGTGCAAGCGGATTGCGTCGCGCGCAATCGTTTCCAGTCCGATACCGCCAATGGTGGACACCTCCGTGCCGAAATATGTCTTCAGGAGACTCTCCGACAGACCGATGCTCTCGAAGATCTTTGCTCCGCGGTATGACCTGATGGTAGATATACCCATCTTCGCCATAATCTTGAGCAGGGCTTTCTTCACGGCCTTGATGTAGTTTGCCTCCGCCGTGGCGTAGTTCTCCTGTATCTTGCCGCGCTTCACGAGGTCGTCGAGAATGGCGAACGTCATGTAGGGGCAGAGAGCCGACGCTCCGTAGCCGAGGAGCAGCGCGGCGTGCATCGTCTCGCGTATCTCGCCGCTCTCCACGATGAGAGCCGTCTGCACGCGTTTGCCCACTGATATGAGGTAGTGGTGAACCGCGCTCACGGCCAGCAGCGACGGTATGGCGGCATGGGTCTCGTCCACGTTGCGGTCGCTCAGAATGATGTAGTTGTAGCCGTCGTCCACGCTCTTCTCCGCATCCTTGCACAGGCGGTCGAGAGCCTCGCGCAGTCCGTCCTCGCCCTTGCTGCACTCAAACAGTATGGGCAGCTTCACGGTGTTGAAGCCCTTGTAGCGGATGTTGCACAGGATGTCGAGCTGCGTGTTCGTCAGCACGGGGTGGGGCAGACGCACCATCTTGCAGTTCGACTCGTCGGGCGACAGGATGCCCGACCCCACGCGGCCGATGTATTCGGTGAGCGACATCACGAGATTCTCCCTTATGGAGTCGATGGCGGGGTTGGTCACCTGGGCGAACTGCTGGCGGAAATAGTTGAAGAACACCTGCGGCCTGTCGCTCAACACGGCCAACGGCGTGTCGTTGCCCATTGCCGCCGTGGGCTCCTGGGCGTTGATGCACATCGGCACGATTGTGTCGTCGATGTCCTCCTTGCCGTAGCCGAAGAGCACCTCGTGCTCGATGAGCTTGTCCACGCTGTTGTCCACCTTCCTTCCGCTCTTCAGCTTCTCTAACTGTATGCAGTTTGTGGAGAGCCACTTGCGGTAGGGGTGCTCGTCGGCGAGCTGTTCCTTTATCTCGCCGTCGTAGTATATCTTGCCTTCCTGCGTGTCGATGAGCAGTATCTTTCCCGGCTGCAGGCGTCCCTTTTCGGCGATTTCCGAGGGGTCGAAGTCCATCACTCCCACCTCAGAGGCCACCACCATGGTGTCGTTCTTGGTTATGGTGTAACGTGCCGGGCGCAGACCGTTGCGGTCGAGCATACCTCCGGCGAAGCGTCCGTCGCTGAAGAGCAGCGCGGCAGGGCCGTCCCACGGCTCCATGAGGATTGAGTGGTATTCGTAGAACGCCTTTAGCTCTTCCGAAATGGGGTTCTTGTCGTTGAAGCTCTCCGGCACCATGATGCTCATGGCGTGGGGCAGCGACAGGCCGCTCATCACGAAGAACTCGAACACGTTGTCGAGGCTCGCCGAATCGCTCATCCCCGGCTGCACAATGGGGCTTAGGTCGCGCGTGTCGCCCAGCGCGGGGCTGCTCAACACGCTCTCCCTGGCCTGCATCCACGCGCGGTTGCCGCGTATGGTGTTAATCTCGCCGTTGTGCGCCAACAGGCGGAACGGCTGCGCCAGGCTCCATGTGGGGAAGGTGTTTGTGGAGAAACGCGAGTGTACCAGTGCCAGTCCGCTCGTGAAATAGCTGTTGGTGAGGTCGGGGAAATACTGCCTCACCTGCATGCTCGAAAGCATGCCCTTATAAACGATGTTCTTGCTCGAAAGGGAGCAGATGTAGAAATCCTTGTCCGTGACGCGGCGTTCAATCTTCTTCCTTATTATATATAAGGTGCGCTCAAACACCGCCACCTTGTCGTCGGTGACGCCCGTCACGAACACCTGCTTTATGTCAGGCTCGTTGGCCAGCGCGGTCTCGCCCAGGCACGACTGGTTCGTCGGCACGTTGCGCATGTGCATCAGCGAGAGGCCCTCGCGCTCGATTTCCTCGATCATAATGCTCAGGATGCCCTGCTGCTTCTTCTCGTCCTTGGGCAGGAACACGAGTCCCGTGCCGTATTTTCCCTTCTCCGGCACCGGGATGCCCTGGAGCAGGATGAACTCATGCGGTATCTGGAGCATGATGCCCGCTCCGTCTCCCGTCTTGTTGTCGGCTCCCTCCGCGCCGCGGTGGCGCATGTTTTCCAGCACTTTCAGCGCGTTGTCCACCAGTTCGTGGCTCTTGTTGCCGTGGATATTGACAACCATTCCCACGCCACAGGCGTCGTGCTCGTTGCTGGAAGAATACAATCCATTTCCCATATCTCAGTTACGTTTAAATAGTAAAACCGTTTGTTTTATTGTCAAGTTGGTTGCAAAAATAGTAAATATCTTTCAATCCGACAACCTTTCCTTATATTATTGCCGCTTTTTTCTTTTGTTTTTGACAAATCAAAGAAAAAAGACACCAAACTCTGACAGAATATAACGGTTTTATGCGAAAACGCGCGGTTTCGCTTTTTCTTCGTGATTGTTTGGCGGTTACGTGGAAAAGGCGTACCTTTGCACCGCTTTTCGGCGTAATCGCTGGCAGGAAGAAGAGTGGCCTGTTATGTTGCGTTGGAACGATAAACAATTTTAAACTACAAATTACAATGGATTTGATTAAAGTTGCTGAGGAAGCATTTGCAAGCGAGAAGCAGTATCCTAAGTTCAAGGCTGGTGACACTGTTACCGTAGCTTACAAAATTATCGAGGGTTCTAAGGAGCGTATCCAGCTCTACCGCGGCGTTGTCATCAAGATCAACGGCGAGGGAGCGAAGAAGCGTTTCACCGTTCGCAAGATGTCTGGAACTGTCGGCGTAGAGCGTATCTTCCCGATGGAGTCTCCCAACATCGCGAGCATCGAGCTGAACAAGGTCGGCAAGGTTCGCCGCGCCAAGCTCTACTATCTGCGCAAGCTCACCGGCAAGAAGGCCCGCATCGCAGAGAAGAGGGTTATCACAAAGGAGCAGTAAAACCCTTTCTGTTGTTCCAA